>CAJQLI010000304.1 GCA_905479125.1 uncultured Alphaproteobacteria bacterium
GGGCGCACGTGCAGGGGCACGTTGAACCGACCCTGACGTTTTCGGGCGCCGCGCAGTTCGGGCTCGAAATACCCGGTTATGAGTCCTTCCGCGCCGTCCCGTCCCGATACCGCGGCGGGCACAAAACGGTTTTCCAGAAATGCGCGGGCAGCCTGGTTGTTGCCCGCGGGCAGAGCGCGTGCTTCGGCACAGATGCTCCGCCAGACGGCGGCAGACCCGAAGCCCTGGACGCCGCGTTTTTCCATCGGCGGACAGGACCGGATCAGCGCCGGGATGGCAGCAGCGTGTTGGTCGGCTGCCCAGCCCGGCAGTGCTGAATAGGAAACGTTGCGGAATGATGGCGTATCGGGGGTGTCGGCGGTATCGGGTGATTTTGTCGTCGGGGTCTGCGTACAGGCCGACATAAAGAGCGCCAGGCCGAGGGCCGGCAAAACGACGCGCGCCGAAGTCCTGAATCTGGTCTTCGGCGAAGCGGGGCGTTGGGTCATGACGATTGGCCGGTATCCGGAACGACGTGGTTTCAATGTCGACAGCGCGAGCGCCGTGTGGCGGTGACGGGCGGTTTCCTAGTTCTGGCTGCGGGTTTCGACCAGTTTCCAGTTCGGATCGCTGGTTTTCGTGTCGCGCGAGAATGTCCAGATATCGGTAATTTCCGTTACCTGGTTCGGGTCTCCATCGACGACGCGGTCCTCGGAATCGTGGGTTACGTTCACCTGTTCTGACACGAATTTAACGGTGACCATCGCGTTCCGGCCGTCCATTTCCGCTTCGATGACGTCTGAGGACTTGATGCCGATGATCGTTGTTTCAAGCCTTTCGTTGGCCTCTTTGCGGGTGACGATCGCTTCATTGAAGTTCTCGAACACGTCTTCGGCGAGCAGGTTGTCCAGCGTGGCGGTGTCGCCCTCGGCAAAGGCCTGAACGATCATTTCGAACGCTCCCCGCGCACCATCGGCAAATTCCGCCGGGTGGAAGCTGTTATCGGCAATGCGGATCTGGGTGATGCCTGCTGAGAGCGGGTCGTTCGGGTCGAGACCGGCAGTCGGATCAGCTTCGAACGTATCCGCCGCGCCTTCGGGGACATCGTTGTTGCGGTTCGGCAGATCGACGACATTGCTGTCTTGCTCAGGGTCCTGCTGGCGACGGGAGATGGGATCCTGCCGCGGTTCCTGATGGCCGGTTTTTTTGCCCAATACGCTGCGCAGACGCAGCACAAGAAAGGCCGCGACCATCGCGAAGAGGACAATATCGAGAAACTGAAATCCGTCACCCATCATTTTGCTTTCCGGCGCCCGTTCCGGGGCGCTCCATTATCGTCAGAGGCTTTCCATCCAGGGCGCTCGGATGGACGAAGGCACATACGTTGGATTATACGTCTTCTTATAATACGTTGGTTCTATCGCAATCGTTACCACATTGTTCGGTATCGCTCTGCGCAGGTGTTTCCAACACTTGTCTGAGCCTTCGCAAACGACGCCGTACCCTAGAGTACATAGGACGTCCACCGGGAAATCGCAAGTATGGCAATCCTTTTGCTGGCAATGTTTATTGCCATTCCGATCATCGAAATCGGTCTTTTTATCGAGATTGGCGGGTGGATTGGCCTGTGGCCCACCCTCGCGATTGTGATTGTGACCGCTTTTGCCGGCACTACTCTGCTTCGGCTTCAGGGACTTGCGGTATTGCAGCGGGCCCAGGCAAGCACGGCCCGCAACGAATTGCCGGTTCAGGAAGTTTTTGACGGTCTTTGCCTTCTTATTGCCGGTATTTTGCTGCTTACGCCCGGCTTTTTCACCGATGCGGTGGGTTTTATGTTGTTTGTGCCCCCGTTTCGGCGGTTTGCTGCGTTTTCAATCGGTCGTTGGCTGGTCAGAAGCGGTAAAATATCCGTTTCGGCGGGTGGTTTTGGTCCCGGGACGTCTGGGTCCGGACCCGGTGCTGGTCCCGGACCGGGTTGGGGGGGCGGCTCGTCCGGCAGGGGCCCGACGGCGGGCGGTCCCGTTATTGATGGTGATTTCGAAGAGGTTGGTCCTGCGCCGCCGAACCGCGACCGGTTGGGCCCTAAAGACGGGCAGTGATTGGCAGTGACGGAAAGTAACGGGCGGAGTTACTCTCCGTCAGCCGATTACCAACCTGATGTCAGCTTCGGACCGCAGGTTTTCGTAGTTTAGCGATGCATCCTGCCCGGTCCTGCGGATCGCTGCCGGTGTTTCTGGTTTCGATATGATCAACGCGCTGGGAGCCGGCGTTCGGGTAAAAAAACAGTTCCAGGACGCAGGTTTTCCCGCGATATCGCCAGAATTCGCTCGGAGGGTCCCGTCTGACGAAGACAGGCGTACCGAATAACGCCGTTATGCGTTCGCCGGTCATTCCGACCAGGCTTGCCGGATCGATTGCCGCCTGTTGCGGTGGTGCGATGGTTTCAGCGACCGCGGTGCGTTGTTGTTGAGGGGTGGACGCGGTGCGATCGTTCTCAGGCGTTGCTTCACCGACTGGTCCGCCTGTCTGGCCCACACACGCGCTGAGGACGGCGCAGGCAGCGAGGAAAATTAGTCTGCGGCGCATTTTATATCTTCGTCTGGAGAGTCAGGCGTCGCCTGCAGGGTCGCAGAGGCCGATATCGCCGACCACTTCGCCACCGCGTTCGATCTCCAGCTTGCCGAAGCGGACGGTGCCGGTGATCCGTCCCGTGGACCGCACGATAAGGATATCCCGCGCAGTCAGCGTGCCTTCGAAATTGCCGCTGATTTCCGCCATATCGATGGCGGCGGAGCCTTTAAACGTGCCGGTCGATGCAATTTCAATCTGGCGGCAATCCTGTAACTCTGCCTCAACACGGCCTTCAACGACCAGTTTATCGCAGGCGCTGATATTTCCGCTCAGCTGGATTTCACGGCCGACAATGAGCTTCTTGCCTTCCGGACTGCTGAGGTTGGACGGTCGCGAAACCGCCTGAAGATCATGGGCTGGCCGGGCGACTTCCGCCGGGCGGAGTGCCGTCGGCGGCATATGACCTGTATCGGCTTTCAACGGCAGTGCCGCGGTGGTGTCGGGTTTCGTCTGGTTGTCCTGGTCCGCCATGGTCCTGTCTTTCCGGTAAGTGCCGCAATGCGGCGGTTCTACTCTCGCCGCGCCTGCGGCTTTCTGTGTCAGGCCGTCCTTGCGGCGGCGTTTCTGCTTTCCAACCCCTGCAGCGGGATCAGGCGCCTGCGGCGCGACCGCGAACGCCTTCAAATACATGCACCATATAAGCCGCAGCGACCACCGGCATCAGCCAGTTGACGAAGGGTATGGTCATCAGCACGGCAATCGCGATACCGCACATAAAAACACGAATCCTGAATTGCCGCCGTAATGTCCGGCCAGGGGCCGGATCGAGCCGCCGGACCGCCGCGAACTCAAAATACTCGCGTCCGAGAAGATACCCGTTGAGGGCATAGAAGACAAAGGGAATGAACGGTATCAGCACGATGGTCACCAGCATGATCGGGACCACGAGAATGAACACCAGCAGGTTCAGAAACACCGTCACGCCTGTAAAGCGTACTGCGTTGCCGACCATTTCCATGACCGGTTCTTCGCGTGCGGCGGGCAGGTTCGGATAATGCCGCGCTTCCACGGCGCTGGCGATTTCTTCAAGCATGAAAGAGATGATGATGCCGGTGAAGGCCGGGAACAGGAATAGCCCGATAACGAAGGCGGCGCCGCCGCCGAGGAACGATACGGCGCTGTCGATCCAGCTTATCCCGAAAACAGATAATCCGCTTAACAGCCATCCGGCGGCAAACATCAATCCGACGAAGAGCGCGGCGCTGATCAGCACGGCGCGGATGATCACCCCACGAATACGAGGGTCGCCCAACTGCTCGATAGCCAGAAAAAGTCCTGAAAACATAGTGTTGCCGATCATGAATCCGGTGTGTTCCGCGATTGTTTAACCGCGCTGTGGTCACTGGCGCAAGGCTCGATTCCCCCGCATGGTTACATATGGTTCCGATTGGGGCGGTTTCCATTGCAGTGTTGCCTGCCATCGCTATACTGCGCGCCGATTTTCTAAAATCCCCGTACCTTATCAGGAGTACCCTATGGCAGACGCCCAGTTAGACGTTGTCGGCGTTGGCAACGCAATCGTCGACGTGATCGCAAAGGCCGACGAAGCGCTGATCGAACGGCTCGAGCTCAGCAAGGGGACCATGACCCTGATCGATTCCGATGACGCCGACAGGCTCTATGGCGAGATGGGTGCGGGTATTGAAACATCCGGCGGCTCAGCTGCGAATACGCTGGCAGGTATTGCCTCACTTGGTGGCGCCGGCGCTTATATCGGCAAGGTGCGGGACGACCAGCTCGGCGGCGTGTTCAGCCACGACATCAAGGCAGCCGGGGTCGATTACCGGTCGCGTCCGGCGACCGAAGGTGAATCCACGGCCCGCTGCCTGATATTCGTGACCCCCGATGCAGACCGCACGATGCAGACCTTCCTTGGCGTCAGCGTTATGCTCGGCCCCGACGATATCGACCCGGAAGCGATTGGCGACGCACAGATTACCTATCTTGAAGGGTATCTGTTCGACCGCGATGAAGCGAAGGAAGCCTTTGTGAAGGCCGCGGAACTTGCCCATGCTGCCGGCCGCAAGGTTGCGTTGTCGCTGTCCGATCCGTTCTGTGTCGATCGTCACCGGGCGTCATTCCGGCACCTGGTTGAAGGCCATGTGGATATTCTGTTTGCCAACCATGACGAGATCACATCACTGTTCGAGACCGATTCCTTCGATGACGCGGTCCGTCAGTTGGTCGGCAAGGTCGATCTCGCCGCCGTGACGAGGGGGGCTGAAGGCTCCGTCATTGTCACCGCCGACCAGGTAATCGAAATCCCTGCGGAACCGGTGGCAAGCGTCGTCGATACGACGGGTGCGGGCGATCTGTATGCGGCTGGCGTCCTGTTCGGCCTGACCCAGGGATTCGAGCTGGAAAATGCCGGGCGGATCGGGTCGATCTGCGCCGCAGAAGTCATCAGTCACTACGGTGCGCGGCCTGAAACGTCTCTTTCAGCCCTCGTAAAGGAAAAACTGGGATAATTTTTTCGAATCGCTGTATACAGCGCTGGCGAAACGCAGACGCATGTTGAAATCGAACGGGCGGGTCAGATGACCCGCCTCGTTATTTTTGGAAGAACGAACCGTGACAGAACTTCGTAATATCGCGATCATCGCGCACGTTGACCATGGCAAGACAACCCTGGTCGATCAGTTGCTGCGGCAGTCCGGCACGTTCCGGGACAATCAGCGCGTCGCCGAACGCGTCATGGACTCCAACGACCAGGAGCGCGAACGCGGGATCACCATTCTCGCGAAATGTGCCTCGGTTGAATGGAACGGTATTCGCATCAATATCGTCGACACTCCCGGCCATGCCGATTTCGGTGGCGAGGTCGAACGCATCCTGTCGATGGTGGATGGGGCACTGGTTCTGGTGGATGCGGCCGAAGGGCCGATGCCGCAGACCAAGTTCGTTACCATGAAGGCACTAGCGCTCGGGTTGAAGCCGATCGTCGTGGTCAACAAGGCTGATCGTCCCGATGAGCGTGCCTATGAAGTACAGGAAGAGGTGTTCGATCTTTTTGCAGCCCTTGGCGCAACCGACGAGCAGCTCGATTTCCCGACGCTTTATGCATCGGCAAAGGAAGGCTGGGCCGCCGAAGACCTTGAAGCACCGCGCGAAACACTCACACCGCTTTTTGAACTGATCACCAAGCATTTCGGCCCGCCGGTTGCAGACGCTGAAGCGCCGTTCGCGATGCTGGCGACGATCCTAGAATATGACAACTATCTCGGCCGGGTTCTTACGGGCCGTGTCGAACGTGGCGTCGCCCGCGTCAATGCGCCTGTGACGGCGTTGAGCCATGACGGCAAGAAACTCGAAACCGGACGGTTGACCAAGCTGCTGTCGTTCCGCGGTATCGAGCGTGTGCCGGTGGATGAAGCGCGTGCCGGCGATATCATCGCCATTGCCGGGCTTAAGGAAGCGACCGTCGCCGACACGATCACGGATCCGGAAGACGAGACCCCGATTCAGGCGTTGCCGGTTGATCCGCCGACCCTGTCGATGAGCTTCTCGATCAATGATTCTCCGTTTGCCGGCGATGATGGCGACAAGGTCACGTCGCGTCTGCTGGCGGCGCGTCTGATGCGCGAGGCTGAAGGCAATGTCGCCATCGGTGTCGAGCGCACGAATGACGAGAATGTTTTCGAAGTCAAAGGACGCGGCGAATTGCAGCTTGGCGTGCTGATTGAATCGCTGCGCCGCGAAGGGTTCGAACTTTCCGTCTCGCGCCCGCGCGTGCTGTATCGCAATAATTCCGAAACCGGTGAGCGCGAAGAGCCGATCGAAGAAGTCGTGATCGATGTCGATGACGCTTATGTCGGCCCTGTTGTCGAGGCCATGGGCGAACGCCGCGGCGAGATGACGGATATGCGCCCGTCCGGCGGCGGCAAAACACGGCTGACTTTCCTAGCGCCTTCGCGCGGACTGATCGGTTATCACGGCCAGTTCCTGAACGAGACCCGCGGCACCGGCGTGATGAGCCGCCTGTACCATTCATACGCGCCTCATAAGGGGAAGGTGCCCGGGCGTCGCAACGGAGTGCTGATTTCGAACAGCCAGGGTAAATCGGTTCCCTTTGCGCTGTGGAATCTTGAAGAGCGCGGTGAATTGTTTATCGGCGCCGGCACGGCGGTTTATGAAGGCATGATCATCGGCGAACACAGCCGGGGAAATGATCTTGAGGTCAATCCGCTGAAGACCAAGAAGCTGTCGAATGTCCGGGCATCCGGTACAGATGAGGCTGTGCGTCTGACGACGCCGAAGTCATTGCGTCTTGAAGAGGCGATTGCCTATATCGATGACGATGAGCTGGTAGAGGTAACGCCCCAGCATGTGCGTCTTCGCAAGCGCCTGCTCAGCCCGCACGACCGCAAGAAGGAATCCCGGAAAGAATCCGAGAGCGCATGATCCGCGAATAAGATCATGTAACTTTCACAGCCATGTCACAAAGCGCTGTTATTGAGACCATTCATCAACGCATGAGTGGTTTTCATGAAAAATGTCCTCTTTCTCTGCACCGGCAATTCGGCGCGCAGTATCATTGCCGAGGCGGTTCTTGCCCGCGCGGGCGCCGGTCGGTTCAACGCCTTCAGTGCCGGCAGCATGCCGAACGGAAAGGTGCACCCCTTCGCTCTCGACTTGCTGAAACTACAGAACTTCCCAACCGATACGTTGCGCTCCAAAAGCTGGGACGAATTTGCCGTGCCTGATGCACCAGTCATGGATTTCGTTTTTACGGTCTGTGACAATGCGCGCGATGAAGCATGCCCGGTTTGGCCCGGTCAGCCGGTGACGGCACATTGGGGAATTCCCGATCCCGCGACCGTTGACGGCAGCGAGGCGGTCAAACGGGACGCCTTCGCCCAAACCATGCGTGACATGACCCGTCGGGTCTCGCTTCTCGTCAACCTGCCGCTTGACCGTCTCGACAATCTTTCGTTACAGGCGCGGCTTGACAATATCGGGCGCACTGAAGACGTCTGAACGAAAACCCGCCTACCGGGTATTGCCCGGACGGTCAGACCATCTGTTCCAGTTCGGTCAGAAGATACGGCCTGAACCGCCCATAGTTTTCGATCATCGGGAAATGGCCGATATCTTCCATGATGGTCAGGCGCGAGCCGGTGATGGACTCTGCTGCGGCCCGTGACATCTCCGGGGTTGCGGAATAATCGTATTCACCGGTCAGCAGTGAGACCTTGCAGTGGTTCGTGTCAATGGATTTGATTTCTTCGCGCGCGTCCCAGTCTTCACAGTAGAAATAGACATCGCCCTTGTAGACGCCCGGTCCGCCCTGGCTGTAATACCACCAGTTTTCGCGGCAGCCCGCTTCCGGCGAAGACGGTGCGTTCAGCCCGTATGTGTAGCTGGCGGCAAGCTCGCCACCATGGATCGCTGGATGATGCAGGAAGTCGTTATCGCGACCACCGGCGAAAGCGGCGCTCTCGAGGCCGATGATGCCGGTGATTTCTTCCTGGTACCGTGCGGCCACACCAAGCGTTACTGCACCGCCCATTGAACACCCCATGACAATGGGCTGTTCAATGCCGAGCGCCAGCCAGAAATCGTGAATGAGGTTCAGGTAGACATCGGTTGTGAGCTGATACTTGGTCAGCCACCAGTTTTCGGGCGGGTTTGAGCGGCCGTGATAGGGCATGTCGAAGGCGATGACGCGGCATTTGGACGTCACGTCAGGGTCGTTCAGGACGTGACGGAACTGGCGGCTGTCAGTGCCTGCCGTGTGCAGGCAGATAAGCGGGACGCCCTCTCCGGCTTCTTCGTAGAAAAGCCGATAGTCGACCCCGCCGCTGGTGACGTTGATATACCGGGCGGTGATCGGTTCGTGTCCGGGGCTAAGCTGCTGCATTGAGCGGCTCCATCTGCTTGAGGATATTCATCATACGGTGCAGCGCACGGGCATTCTGCATCGTCGCCAGCGTATTGCCGTCGAGCACGAAGTCGTCGACACGCATCAGCATCGCGAAAAAATCGTGATAGAGCGGCGGCGGATTGGGGCTGATGAATTTGTTCCACACCGACATCGGCGCCCGCAGCGAAAACGCGGCGGGGCGGTCGAACCGTGGGTTTTCCTCTATATTGGTAATCTTGCCTTCGCGGACCGAGATCAGGAAATCGGTGCCTTCGAAGGAGATTTTGAAATTTTCGGTGAACCAGTCGCCGATGACGGACATTTCGGGATCGGCATTGACCGCATCCCGATAGTTTTCCATCCAGGCAAGAGAAGGCCGGTTGGACATGTTAAGTGCTCCCTTTAGACCGCTGTTTATCTGCAGCGTTGCAGAACGAAAAACACCCCCGACCGAAGCCGGGGGTGTCTGATCGTGTATCAGTATTATTACTGACGGGTTGCGGCAGAAACTTTCTGCAGCAAAGCGTAGATCTCTTTCGTTTCCGGATCTTCGCCGAGGATTTTGTCGGCAATCGGCCTTACCCGGTTGATAAGATCGGCTTTGTCAGAGTCGGAAAGGCGATGAACGAATGCGCCTTTTTCGCCGGCCCAGTTCTTCTCCGCCTGGCGTGTGAGGTCATGACCCCAGACACCCGCCTTGGGGGTTACTTCCTTGCCAGAATCCAGAACGATTTTCTTAAGATCTGCGGGGAGCTTGTTGAGCCACGCCGTGCTGACGAACTGGCCACAGGTGATCTGAGCCATGCCGGTCAGCGTGATGTGCTTGGCAACCGTCCAGAACTTGGAAGGGTGCATGACGCCGATCGAGCTGCGCACGCCGTCGATCGTTCTGCGCTGCAGGCCGGGCAGGACTTCCGAATACGGGATCGGAATACCCGTTGCGCCCAGCGATGAGATAACTTCACGTTCCAGCGGCGTGGCCAGGACGCGGATCTTGCGGCCCTTGAGTTCGTCGATTGTCTTGAACGGCTTCAGGGTCGCGATCGAGGTTGCGCCGCAGCCCCAGAGCGAGATGATTACAAATCCCTTTTTGGCGCCCATCGTGCTGAACTTATCGTAAAACTCGGGCTGGTTAATGGCCCGGGTCGCATGTTTTTCGTCAGTGAACATGCCTGGCGCGTCGGTGACCATGAAGCGTTTGTCGATGCCGATGAAGAATCCCGGCGGAATGTTGAATGCTTCCTGGGTGCCGAGCTGGATGCCTTCGATCTGGCGCGGAATTTTACCAAGCTGGGCTGCCGGGAAAACGCCGACCTTGATACGGCCGCCGGATTTTTCCTCGATGTATTTTTTCTGCCAGTTGGCCGAGAAATGGTTCGAATCGTTGATCGTCACCATGCCGATTTTCATATTGTAGGTTTTTTGTGCCTGCGCCGGCGCAATGGCCATGGCAGACGCTGCCGCGACGGCAGCGGATGCGAGTAACAGTCGTTTCATTGATAGTCTCCCGTGTTGAAGAAGTTCCCTGATAAGCGGCAGGGTTATCCCCTATCCGCATATTTATCGCCAAAATGCTATCACAGGACGCTTAGGCACTGCAAACTTCGATAGCTAACGAAATTTGCAGGGGCGTTTCTGAGCTATCGGATGAATGTGACCGAAATCAATTCCGGGGTCAGGCAGGTTGCTGGACGGTACCGAAATCCAAGGCATGGCTGCGCCAACCGGTCTGGTCGTCGGGCGCAAAGACCCGTCGGTGTGTGTGCGGTTGTTTTCCGGAAACAGGGTATGATCGGCAAGCGTCGCTCCGGACGGTTTGGTTCCGGTATTGTCAGCCAGATAATCGGATATGTCGGTCTCTTATCTGTGACAATCCTAGCCAAAAGACTATCCGAGCGTCTAGAATCCCGCCATGGCGGATTCCCATAAGGTGCCGTGGACGGCGCGGCTGCGCGATCCGCGTTTCAGGACAATTTTCTTCTTTGGCATGGCGAGTGGCCTGCCCTCGTCGCTTGTCTTCGCGACCCTGTCGATCTGGCTGCGCGAAGAAGGTATATCGCGGACATCTATCGGGGTTATCGGTGCGGTAGCGACGCCCTATGCCATTAATTTTCTGTGGGCGCCGTTGATCGACCGTGGGCGGCTGCCGGGCCTTTGCCGGTGGCTCGGGCAACGCCGTTCGTGGATTTTCGGCTGCCAGATGTTGCTGGTGCCGGTGGTGATCGCGATGGGCGCGCAGGATCCGAAAACTGCAGCTGTTTCCCTGGCTGTCTGCGCGCTGCTGGTGTCTTTCCTGTCGGCCACACAGGATGTCGCGATTGACGCCTACCGTGTTGAAACCCTGAAACCGCATGAATACGGGACGGGTGCGGCAATCGCCATCTATGGCTGGCACTGCGGGGCGTTTCTGACCGGTGCCGGCGCGCTTTACGTGGCGGCGGCCGGTGGTTGGATGGCGGCATACATCGCCGCTGCGGCGGTTATCGGGATTATTTCCGTTGCCACGCTGAGCGCGCGGGAGCCGGAGCATCCACCCGAATTGACAGCGCCTGCAAAAAACGTGGCGGACTGGCTGAACCGGGCGGCGCTCGCACCGCTGCGGGATTTTTTCGCGCGGCTCGGCTGGATGGCTGTCCTCGTCCTGGCGGTGATCGTTTTTTATAAATTTGGCGATGCGATGCTCGGACGGATGGCCGGGGTGTTCTATGTCGATCTCGGGTTCACCAAGATAGAGATTGCCAATCACACCAAAAGCGTCGGCCTTGCAGCGACGCTCCTGGGTGTCGGTGTCGGCGGCTGGGTCTGTATTCGCCTCGGCGTGATGCGGGCGATGTTCTTCGGCGCGGTCCTGATGATGGTCACCAATCTCGCTTTTGCGCTGCTGGCATCGAGCGGCAAGGATTTCGGTTTGTTGGCGACGGTCGTGTTTTTCGACAATCTGACCGGCGGCATGGCGACCACGGCGTTCGTCGCTTATTTGTCGGGCCTGTGCAATGTCGCCTTCACGGCGACGCAGTATGCGCTGCTGGCATCGCTCGGGAATTTTGCGCGGATACAGCTCGGATCTGTTTCGGGCTGGGCGGTCGATGCGCTGGGCGGCGACTGGACGCTGTTTTTCATCGGCGTCGGCGCCATGTCGATTCCGGCCATCGCGCTGTTGTGGCTGCTCGTCAGATTAATGCCCCGGATCGACAGGGATGCCGGGAGCCCTTCCGCCTGATTTGCCGCATCGGCCGATTCGCTGTTGAATAAGGGTATAACAGCGGCGAAAGAACGCTGCACGAGTTGGGGAGCCCACTGATGGTGATCAAGAATCCGCTGATGCAGCTATTCGGCCAGTCGCCGTTCAAGCCGTTGCAGGCACATATCCGTGTGGTGATTGATTGTGCGAATGAAGTGCCCGGCATTTTCGAGGCCGCATTGGACCACGACCTGCCGAAAGTCGAATTGATCCGCGGCAGGATCAACACGCTGGAAAGTGAAGCCGACGATATAAAGAACGAATTGCGGGCCCATTTGCCCAAAAGCCTGTTTCTGCCTGTCGACCGCCGCGATCTTTTGGAAATCCTCGACCTTCAGGATTCCATAGCCGATACGGCGCAGGATATTGCAGGTATGATGTTCGTCCGTCACATGACGCTGCCGAATGAAATGCGCGAACCGCTCATGGAGCTGACGACGCGGTGCGTTGATGCATGCAACCATCTTGGCAAAATCATGGAAGAGATGGACGAGCTGGTCGGCACCGGTTTCCGGGGTGCCGAGGCAGACAAGGTCATGTACATGATCGATGAGCTGAACAAGATCGAAACCGATACCGATATTCATGCGATCCGGCTGATGCGACTGTTATTCGAAAACGAACAGGAAATCGGTCCCGTACTCACCGTGATGTGGGATCGTGTGATCCATTGGGTCGGTGACCTTGCCAACTTCGCCGAACGGGCGGGTAACCGTCATCGCCTGCTGCTTGCCCGATAGGTCTGTCGCGCCGGCTTCTTACACTGTAACCGTCTTACCCAAGTAGTCTCATGGACGTCATCTCTCAATTCGGTCCCACGCTCCTCGTGCTTGCAATAATTTTTGGCGTTTTTATGACGTGGGGGATCGGGGCAAACGATGTTGCCAACGCGCTCGGCACATCCGTCGGCTCGGGCGCGATTACGGTCAGAACCGCTATTATCGTCGCCGCTGTTTTTGAATTTGCAGGCGCCGCCCTTGCCGGCGGCAGCGTTACCAAAACCATTCGCAAAGGTATTATCGATCCGGCGGCGATTGCCGATCGGCCCGAACTACTGGTGTTCGGCATGTTGGCCGCCTTGCTGGCGGCGGGTTGCTGGCTTGCGCTGGCGTCGTTCCGTGGCTGGCCTGTTTCGACAACCCATTCCATCGTCGGTGCGATTGTCGGTTTCGCCGTCGCGGGGATCGGGATAGATGCCGTTGCCTGGGGCAAGATCGGTCAGATTGTCGCGAGCTGGGTGGTGTCGCCCGTGCTTGGCGGCCTGGTCGCATTCGGGTTGATGATGAGCATCCGCAAACTGATCCTGCAGGCTGACAAACCCTTTGAAAGCGCTGTCCGCTGGGCGCCGATTTATCTGTTCCTGGTCGGTTTCGTGATTTCGCTGGTGACGATCTTCAAGGGTCTGAAGCACCTTAATATCGATCTCAACGGTTATGAAAGTGCGGCGGTCGCGGCTTTGATCGGGATCATTACGGCATTGATCGGCCAGCGGGCGATCCGACGCGTGTCGGTAAACGAGACCATGGATCAGACGGCCCATCTCGCCAGTGTCGAGCGGGTATTTGCGCCGATGATTGTGTTCACTGCCTGCGCGATGGCGTTTGCCCATGGGTCGAATGACGTTGCAAACGGTGTCGGGCCGTTGGCGGCGGTCTACGGGCTGATTCATTCCGGCGGCGAGGTGACCCAGAAACTGGCGATGCCGGTATGGATTCTCGCACTTGGCGGCGGTGGTATCGTGCTGGGCCTTGTGACCTACGGGTACCGGGTGATGCGAACAATCGGCACGAAGATAACAGCGTTGACGCCGACCAGCGGTTTTTGCGCCACTGTTGCCGCCGCGTTGACCGTGGTGATCGCGTCACGCACGGCAATGCCGGTATCGACGACACATATCGCGGTTGGCGCTGTTATGGGCGTCGGCATGGCGCGCGGGATTGCCGCAATCGATTTACGGGTGATCGGCAGTATTTTTGCGTCCTGGGTCGTCACTTTGCCGGCCGGCGGCATTCTGGCGGCGCTGTTCTTCTTCATGCTCAAGGGCATGTTTACCTGAGCCGGACACCCGCCCGGATCAATCAGGCGATTGCGGCTTCGGCATCCAGCGCATACCCGGCCGACCGCACGGTGCGGATCACATCCTGTTCGTCCTTGCCGTTAAGTGCCTTGCGCAGCCGGCGGATATGGACATCCACAGTCCGGGAATCGATAAAGATACCGTGGCCCCAGACGGAATCGATCAGCTGGTCGCGCGAAAACACCCGGCCCGGGTGCTCCATGAAGTGGCGTAGCAGGCGGAATTCGGTCGGTCCCAGAACGACAGGCCGGTTATTTCGTGCGACCTTGTGCTCGGTAAGGTTCATTTCGATATCGCTGTAGGTCAGCCGTTCCTCCGACAGGGCCGGCCGGGCACGGCGCATGACGGCGTGAATGCGCGCGATCAGCTCTTCCGGAGCGAAAGGTTTGGTCACGTAATCGTCGGCGCCGGTGTCCAGTCCGCGCACCCGGTCGGCCTGTTCGCCGCGGGCCGTCAGCATGATGACCGGCAGGGCGCGGCTTCCCGGTTTTCGGCGCAGCTGGCGGCAAACCTCAATGCCCGACATATGGGGCAACATCCAGTCCAGCAGCATCAGATCAACATGGCGTTCCTCGACGATCAGCAGGGCTTCTTCGCCGCTCGGTGTCGCCAGGATCTCGTAGCCTTCACGTTCAAGATTGTATCTCAGCAGTTCGACGAGGTCGGCTTCGTCCTCGACGATGAGGATGACCGGGGTCATTCTTCCGCATCTCCCTTGTTATCAGGCGAGAAAGACATGTTCATGGTTTCCACTTCGCTATTCCCTTTGGGGCGGGTCTCGCGCATGCGGTCGCCATGGACCAGGAAATAGATTGTCTCGGCAATGTTGGTTACATGATCGCCGATACGTTCGATGTTCTTCGCAATGAACAGCAGGTGCGTACACATCGATATACTGCGCGGATCCTCGATCATGTAGGTCAGCGCTTCGCGAAACAGGCTCGTATACATGATGTCCAGCGTTTCGTCCGAATGCCATACGGCCACGGCCTTGTCGACATCGCGCGCGATATAGGCGTCGAGTACATCCTTGACCATCTGCTGGGCCATTCGGCTCATCCGCGGGATTGAATGCACGGGCGGTACGGGGGCCGCGCTCGACAGCGTAATCGCGCGCTTGGAAATGTTGGCAGCGTAGTCAGCGATGCGTTCCAGGTCCGCCGAGATCTTCAAGGCCGCTACGATGTGGCGCAGATCCAGCGCCATCGGCTGGCGCAGCGCGAGCAGCCGGGTCGTCTGGATATCGATCTCGTAATTGAGGTCATCAACGAGTTCGTCGTCGGCGATGACGCGGGTGGCGAGTTCCGGGTCGCGGCGAATAACGGATTCGATGGACCGGGCTATCTGCGCTTCGGTAAGGCCGCCCATCTTGATGATGTCGTTGTTCAGGTTTTCAAGCTCTTCGTCATAGGATTTGACGATGTGGTCGCCTGCTTGCGGGTTAACAGCCATAGGCTCTTCCTTCCAAAATCGATTCAGCCGTAACGGCCGGTGATGTAGCCCTGGGTCCGCTCGTCACGCGGGTTCGTAAACATCTGTTCAGTATCGTCCACCTCGACAAGGTTGCCGAGATGGAAAAACGCGGTGCGTTGAGACACGCGGGCAGCCTGCTGCATCGAATGTGTGACGATGACAATCGTATAGCGTTCGCGCAGATTTTCTATCAGTTCCTCGATACGGGCCGTGGCGATCGGATCAAGTGCCGAGCACGGCTCGTCCATCAGGATGACGTCGGGGCTGACGGCGATGGCCCGTGCGATACACAGGCGCTGCTGCTGGCCGCCCGAAAGGCTGGTTCCCGGTTCGTCCAGTCTGTCTTCGACCTCTTTCAGCAGGCCGGATTTTTCGAGGCTGGATCGGACGACCTCATCCAGTTCGGCTTTGCTGGTCACGGTGCCGTGAATCCGCGGGCCGTAGGCGATGTTGTCATAGATTGATTTCGGAAACGGGTTCGGCTTCTGGAAAACCATGCCGACGCGCGCCCGCAGCTGAACGACGTCGAGCGCAGGGTCGTATACGTCCTGTCCCTCGATCTCGATCCTGCCTTTGACGCGGCAGATATCAATGACGTCGTTCATGCGGTTTAGGCAGCGCAGGAATGTCGACTTGCCACAGCCCGACGGCCCGATCAGGGCGGTGACCCGGTTCTCGGGGATGTCCAGGTTGACGTCGAACAGGGCCTGTTTTTCGCCATAGAAAACGTTGACGTCACGCGCGACGATCTTGGCGTTTTCCATCGGCTCGCCCCGGTCGTCAATGACGCCTTTGGGGGCTTCCGTCCCGTCGGAATTCGGTTCAACTACAGCGGTATCCATCTTGGTGTCCCTGTTCCTGATTATTTCTACCAGCGCCGCTCAAAACGTTTGCGGAGCAGCACGGCGATAAAGTTCATGACGATCAGGAAGGCGAGCAGCACCAGTATGGCTGCGCTCGTCCGCTCCACAAAGGCCCGTTCCGGCAGATCGCTCCACAGGAATATCTGCACCGGCAGCACTGTCGATGCGCTCATCGGGCCGCCCGGTATGTCGACGATAAAGGCGACCATGCCGATCATCAGAAGGGGGGCGGTTTCACCCAGCGCCTGCGCCATGCCAATGATCGTCCCTGTCATGATGCCGGGTAGTGCCAGCGGCAGGACGTGGTGCATAACCATCTGTTGTTTGGAGGCGCCGACCCCGAGGGCGGCTTCGCGTATCGACGGCGGCACAGCGCTCAGTGCTGCGCGGGTTGCAATAATGATCGTCGGCAGCGTCATCAGCGCGAGCACCAGGCCGCCGACAAGCGGCGCAGATCGCGGCAGACCGAAAAAGTTTAGGAACACGGCAAGTCCGAGAAGGCCGAAGACGATTGACGGCACAGCCGCCAGGTTGTTGATGTTGACTTCAATCAGATCGGTCCACCGGTTCTTCGGTGCGAATTCCTGCAGGTACACGGCAGTGGAAACCCCGATGGGGAAGCTGATCAGCAACGTGACCATCATCGTCCAGAAAGACCCGACAATCGCGCCCCAGATGCCTGCAAGCTCCGGCTCCCGTGATGTCCCGGAGGTGAAAAGCGTGGTGTTGAATTTCGCTTCGATCTGACCGTTCTTGACCAGCTCGTCGTACCAGCCGATATGCTTGTCCTTGAACTGACGCTGGGCCTCCGGCAGATCGCGGGTAAAGGCGCCCTTGTGAAACTGGTCCACTTCATCCGATGCGGTCAGCCAGACTTTTACCCGTTTACCGATGACCGAAGGATCGGACAGCACCATTCTGCGCAGTTCGAGATCGGCGCCTGAACTGACCAGCCGTGCCAGGTCGCGACGGTCGCGGCGCGACTTCACGTCGACGAATTGTTGCCGGATCGCCTTGCGATACAACGCCGCGTAATTCGCCTTGCTCAGGATTTTCGCATCGCGGTTTCCGTCGGGGTCGATTACCTGCGGGTCAAAATAGACGTTGAGTTCGACCTTGGTCTGGACGAACGCGGTATAGCCCTGTGCGGTAATACTGACGACCAGCCAGGTCAGCGCGCCGAGCGCAAGCGCGATTGCAAGAAGTCCGTAGAACTTGAAACGACGCTCCGCCGCGTAACGTTTTTTTACTTTCCGGGTCCGCTCGGCATCGGCGACCGATTTGCTTTGTCCGGATACGGATTCGGATTGCGACATATCAGTCATATTGTTCTCTGTATTTCCGCACAACATGCAATGCGATGACGTTCATGGTGAGGGTGATGCAGAACAGCAGCAGCCCCAGGGCGAAGGCCGCCAGGGTCTTGGCGCTGTCGAATTCCTGGTCACCTACCAGCAGGGTGACGATCTGGACGGTTACGGTCGTGACGGCCTCGAACGGGTTTGCCGTCAGGTTTGCGGCGAGGCCTGCTGCCATCACGACGATCATCGTTTCGCCGATGGCGCGGCTGACGGCCAGCAGGCAGGCGGCGAAAATGCCCGGCAATGCCGCCGGCAGGATAACTTTCTTGATGGTCTCGGACTGTGTCGCACCCAGCGCGTAGGAGCCGTCGCGCAGGGATTGCGGTACGGCGTTGATTACATCATCCGACAGGGATGAAATAAACGGCACGATCATGATGCCCATCACGAGGCCGGCAGCCAGGGCGCTCTCGGAGGCGACATTCAACCCAAGCGAGGCCCCGAGATCGCGGATATAGGGTGCGACCGTCAGGGCTGCGAAAAAGCCGTATACCACGGTCGGAATGCCTGCGAGAATTTCAAGCAGCGGCTTGATATACCCGCGGACTCTGGCACCGGCGTATTCCGACAGATAAATTGCCGAAAACAGGCCAATCGGCACGGCGATTACCATTGCGATCACGGTGATAAGAAGTGTGCCGGCGATGAGCGGAATGGCGCCGAACGCCCCGCTTGCCCCGACCTGGTCGGCACGCAGGGCTGTTTGCGGACTCCACTCGGTGCCGAAAAGAAATTCGACAATCGAGACCTTGGCGAAGAAGCGGACGGATTCGAACACGAGCGACAGCACGATGCCGATTGTCGTCACGATCGCGATCAGCGAACACGCCATCAGGAAAATCTTGATCGCCTGCTCTACCTGATTGCGGGCCCGCAACGTTGGGGACAGGCGTGTCCGGGCATAGAGGCCGCCGACGATGGCAGCGACAAGGGCGACCACGAACAGCGCGCTGTTGCCGATTGCCCTGAAATTATTGAGCTGCTCTGCCGCGGCAATCATGGCGGGGTCGGCGTTGCGGCTGACGATGTTGCCATCCGCCAGATTATGGATGTCGTTGACCAGCAGGCCGAGCCGGTCTGGTGACAATGCCTTCATGGTTTCCGGCAAAGCAGAAATGACGAGGCCTTCGGTAATGCCGGGCTGGAAGGACAGCCAGACAATCGAGATCAGTATCGCCGGGACGGCGCACCACAGGGCTGTATAGATGCCGTAGTAATTCGGGCGCGAGTGCAGGTTCTGCAGGTTGCCGGATACCAGCGCTGACGCGCGGGAGCGACCGAAATAGTATCCGAAGACGCTGAGAGTAACGAGCGCTAGGAGCAGGAAGGTCGGCGACATGGTCGGCTTTCAGTCAATTCTTGGCGTGCGCGGGTATGTTCACGTCACATTTTCTCGGCGTTCTCTGGGCATTCCGGGAGCCTAGATCGACCGTTTTGAGCGCCGGCGAACCCGCTTCCTTCGGGAAACGATCCCGATGGCAACGATACTATTCCGGACCGGGGACCAATTTATGAACCTTATGTGACAGTTATGTGACGATGGCCCCGCAAAAGAGCCCGGCATGACGGATTTCTGTCCCGCTGGTGATGGGATAACTTACCCGGGGCGGACAGTTTTGCGGTCTAAGCGGTCTTTTCAGACGAGACCGGCAGGAAAACCGTAAATGTGGTGCCTTGGCCTTCAACTGATTGTATGTCCAGGATCCCGCGATGCCGGCCGACGATGTGTTTGACGATGGCGAGACCGAGCCCCGTGCCGCCCATTTCGCGGGAGCGCGCGGTGTCTACCCGGTAGAAGCGCTCGGTAAGCCGGGGGATATGTTCTGCCGGAATCCCCGCGCCCTCGTCCGACACGGACACTTCGAGGTACTCCACCTCTTTATCCCTGCCGGCTGAAACAGGCCTGACCGTTTCACGCAGGCCGATGCTCACGGTTGTGTTTTCGTTGCTGTATTTGACCGCGTTGTCGAGCAGGTTCTGGAAAAGTTGAGATATCTCAACCTCGTCGCCGGTAATGTGTCGGATACCGAGGCCGGGCTGTAGCTCTATTGTGACGTTGCGGCGCCCTGCGGGGACTTCAAGCATGACGACGATATTCGACAAAACGGCATACAGGTCCACGGTGCCTTCCGGGACCATGCCTGCATTCAGTTCGATCCTCGACAGAGACAGCAGATCATCGATCAGGCGGGTCATCCGCGTGGTGTGCTGTTCCATCATGTCGAGGAATTTCTTCTGCCCCTCCAGGTCGCCGCGCGCCGGACCCTGAAGCGTTTTGATGCTGCCGCTGAGCACGGACAGGGGCGTGCGCAGTTCGTGACTGGCATTGGCGACGAAATCGGTCCGCATTTTCTGGACCATTTTGATCTCGGTGACATCGAACAGGGTGATCACCAGCACAGAACCGTCGGCCGCAGGCGCGCTGAGACGCTGTATCTGGGCGTTGATTGACCTTACCGAGGGAAACTCGATATCGAATTCGATAAGCTGGTCGCCCGCGCCGGCCAGCACGTCGTCCACGGCTTCCAAAATTTTCGGTGCCCGGATCAGCGATGAAAAATCCCGGCCCACGGCGGTATCGCCGAAAAGCTGGTTTGCGCCCGCGGTTGCCCGCACGATCTGACGGTTTTCGTTGAGCAGGACCAGCGGCTGCGGCAGGCTTTCAAGAATTGTTTCGGCTGAATTCGCGCGGGCGTCGAGCAGCCCCCGGTCACGCCCCCAGGCCTGTTGAAGACGGGTTACCGCTTCGGTGAACTCGGGGAACAGCCCGCTCATATCCTGGGCTGGCAGATCCCCTTCGCCATCCCGCGCGAGTGTCTCCGAAAATTCTAGGATCCGGTAGACGTCGCCAAGCCCGCGGCGCACCATCCAGCCAAGCATAAGGATGCTGATTGCAACCGAACCGACGGCGACATGCCAGTCGAGCCGGGACATCAGCGCGAGCACGCCGAGAACGATCGTCGGTGGCAATGCTGCCAGGGTCGTCAGCGTTGCCAGCCGACGGAACGGGATTCGCGGTTGCGCCATGGGGCCTTATCGTCCTCCTCCCGATCTTTGCCGGGATTGAATTTTGCTATTTTTTAGAGGCGCGCTTTTTCTTTGCGGCTGCTTTGGGTTTGGACGAAGAGGCCTTCTTTTTTTCGTTCTCTGCGATCACCAGTGAATCATGCGCTGCAATCGTCGCAAAGTTGACCATCTCGGCATCATTCGCGTTGATGGGCACGATCTGAACGGCCCGGCTCAACCCTGTCAGCATCGGTCCAATCACCGTACCACCGCCGAGTTTCTGCAATATCTGGGAAGAGATCGCAGCGGCGTGGAGCCCGGGCATGATCAGGATGTTGGCAGGGCCCGTCAGGCGGCAGAACGGGAACACGACCCGCAGGTCCATATCAAGTGCGACATCGGGCGACATTTCACCGTCATATTCGAAATCGGCGCCCTCGGCGTCCAGAATGGCGACGGCTTCTCGCACCTGGGTCGCCAGTGCGCCCGGTGGGTTGCCGAAGGTCGCGTGCGACAGGAACGCCACACGCGGCTCATGCCCATGCGCCCGTGCTTCGGCGGCGCACTGACGTGCGATCCGCGCAAGCTGTTCGCCGCTGGGGCGCTCATTGATCGTGGTATCCGCGATAAACACGGTGTGGCCCTGTGATGTCACCATCGACAGGCCGAACACCTCGGCACCCGGCGTGGGGTCGATGGCGAGCCGGACATTTTCATGGCTGACCGAATAGCTGCGCGACAGCCCGGTGACCATGGCATCGATATCGCCATGGGCCAGCATGCAGGCGGAAAATACGTTGCGGTCCTGATGTACCAGGCGCTGGCAGTCGCGGTAGAGGTAGCCGTCCCGCTGCAGCCGCTGATAGAGATATTCGATGTAATGGCGGTTGCCGCGCGAGAGGGCGGCGTTGTGAATTTCGATATCATCGGCGCCGTTGATCCCCAGGCGCTTGATCACATCCTTTATCTGGTCTTCGCGACCGATCAGCACGGGTGTGCCGAGCCCCGATTGCGAGAACGCGATGGCGGCGCGGATGGATGTTTCCTCTTCACCCTCGGCGAAACCGACGCGTCTCGGATTTGCGCGGACCTGGGCATGGGTTGCCTGCAGCATCGAGACCGTCGGATCGAGCCGGGCAGACAGCTCCACCTTATAGGCGGTGAGGTCCGGCATTGCCTTGCGGGCGACGCCGGTATCAACGGCTGCCTGGGCGACTGCTGGCGGAATTGCGGAAATAAGACGTGGGTCGAACGGCACTGGTATAATGTATTCCGGCCCGTAGCGCAGACGTCTGCCGGAATAGGCGGCGGCGACTTCATCGGGCACGTCTTCACGCGCAAGCTGGGCAAGCGCGCGCGCGGCGGCGATTTTCATTTCATCATTGATCGTGCGTGCGCGGACATCCAGTGCCCCGCGGAAGATGTACGGGAAACCAAGCACGTTGTTCACCTGGTTCGGGTAATCAGACCGGCCGGTCGCGAAGATCACATCCTTGCGCACCGAACGCGCTTCTTCCGGGGTGATTTCAGGATCAGGATTGGCCATGGCGAAGATGATCGGGTTCTTGGCCATGGATTTGACCATGTCCTTGGTTACGGCGCCGGCGACTGACAGCCCGAAGAACGAGTCCGCGCCATCCATCGCCTGCTCCAGCGTGCGCGCATCTGTCTTTGCGGCATGGGCGGATTTCCACTGGTTCATGCCTTCTTCGCGGCCTTGGTAGACGACGCCGCGCGTGTCGCACAGAAGAATATTGTCGTGCTGCATGCCGAACGCCTTGAGCAGTTCGATACACGCAATACCGGCAGACCCTGCTCCGTTGACGACAAGCTTGGTCTTTTTTATGTCGCGGCCCGTCAGGTCCAGCGCATTGATGAAGCCGGCGGCGGCAATGATCGCCGTGCCGTGCTGGTCGTCATGGAATACCGGAATATCCATCAGTTCGCGCAGGCGGCTTTCGATCAGAAAGCATTCCGGTGCTTTGATGTCTTCAAGATTGATGCCGCCGAAGGACGGTCCGAGATAGCGGACGCAATTGACGAACTCGTCCACGTCCTCGGTGTCGAGTTCCAGATCGATGGAGTCAACATCGGCAAAGCGTTTGAACAGGACGGCCTTGCCTTCCATCACCGGCTTGGAAGCCAGCCCGCCGAGATTGCCGAGACCGAGCACAGCTGTGCCGTTGGATATAACGGCGACCATATTACCCTTGGCGGTATATTCGTAGGCGTTGTCCGGATCGTCGGAAATTTCGAGACATGGTGCGGCGACGCCCGGCGAATAGGCCAGTGCCAGATCGCGCTGGGTCGTGAGAGGCTTGGTCGCAACCACCTCTACCTTACCCGGACGTCCCGTCCGGTGCATGATGAGAGAATCCTTGTCGAGATCGCTGTAATTGCGTTTGGCCATATTCGCCTCAGGTAATTGAGTGTTCCTGTTATCAGGATAGAGAGGAAACTGCGTCGCTCCAACACACCATTGTAATGCGTGTCTGTTACATAAATCTGAAATGATTCCCCGATGACGGTTCGAACGCACAGGCGGCTGTGATAAATTCAGCCCGTGGTAGACATAGAAAACATTTCGGTAGATGGCACGGGTGCCCCTGCGCCAGTCAATAAGCGGGTTGCCGGCGGGGCACCCGATACAATGTCCGGACCTGCGAAGGTGAAGGCGGGGGGCGATGCGCCCACGCCGATGATGGCGCAGTATCTGGAAATCAAACAGGCTCACCCGGATGACCTGTTGTTCTATCGGATGGGCGATTTCTACGAAATGTTCTTCGGCGACGCCGAGCAGGCCGCCGCAGCACTCGATATCACGCTGACCAAGCGCGGCAAGCACCAGGGCGCGGATATCCCGATGTGCGGCGTGCCGGTACATGCCGCCGAATCCTATCTGTCGCGCCTTATCAGAAAAGGCATCCGGGTCGCAGTCTGTGAACAGACGGAAGCCCCTGCGGAAGCAAAGAAGCGCGGCGCCAAATCCGTCGTCCGGCGCGAGGTCGTCCGCGTCGTGACCCCGGGAACAATCACTGAAGACGCGCTGCTGGATTCACGCAGTCATAATTATCTCGCCGCCGTTGCCGAGGTTGGCGGGGCCCTGGGGCTTGCCTGGCTCGACGTATCGACCGGCGCGTTTTTTGCGCAACCGGTGGACCAGAACGGTCTTGCAGCGGCACTTGCGCGCATTGAGCCCGGTGAATTACTGGTGCCGGAGCGGCTTTCCGGCCAGCCTGAATTCTACGACATCTGTTCCGATTTCCGGGACACGCTGGCCGTGCAGTCGGATTCCAGCTTTGACAGCACGGCGGGTCGGCGCCGGCTGGAAGAAATTTTCGCGGTCAAAGCGCTGGATGCGTTCGGTGATTATGGCCGCGCCGAACTGGCTGCCTGTGGCGGTATCGTCGCCTATGTCGAACTGACACAGAAGGGAAAGCTGCCGCGCCTGCAGCCGCCACGCCGTATGTCCGGTGGCGAGGCGATGGAGATCGACGCCGCGACCCGGCGAAATCTTGAACTGGTGCGCACCATGAACGGCGCGCGTGAAGGGTCCCTCCTCTCGGTGATCGATCGCACCGTGACCGGCGCGGGGGGACGGCTGCTTACCGCGCGCCTGTCCGCTCCGCTGACCGATGCCGCCGTTATCAGGGCGCGCCACGATGCGGTTGCCTGGTTCGCGGAATCGCTCCGTAAACGCGACGATGTGCGTGATCGGCTGCGCGCCGCACCTGATATTGAGCGGGCCCTGACGCGCCTGACCATTGGCCGTGGCGGCCCGCGCGATCTTGGCGCCGTCCGCGACGGGTTGTCAGTGGCCGTTGATCTGCGCGGAATACTGGATACGTCCACGGATTTGCCTGCGGATATCGCATCGGCCGCCACTGATGTCGGCGAGCACCATGTTCTGATTGACCGGTTGGCCCGTGCGATGGCCGATGAGCTACCGCTGATCTCCCGCGACGGCGGCTTCATCCGCGACGGGTATGCACCCGAATTCGATGAACTCCGCCAGTTGCGGGATGAAAGCCGCAAGCACATCGCCGCGCTGCAATCGCGCTATGTCGACGAAACCGGGAT
>CAJQLI010000305.1 GCA_905479125.1 uncultured Alphaproteobacteria bacterium
CGGCGCACGGGTTTTTGGCTGCGCACGGATTTTTTGCAGCGCAGGGGTTCTTCGCCGCGCATGGATTGGCCGCGACCTGTACGGACGGGGTTGCGCCCGGAGTCGCGGCGACCGGCGCCGACAATACGCCGGCGGCCAGAAGTGCCGCGGGTATCACGGCCGATGACAGAAGCGATGATTTAAAAGGTTTCATACGAGTCCTCCCTTCCCTAAGAGGTTAGTGATTGGGGGGCGGCGGTCGCCTTGAAAATTGCCCCCGGCTGAAAATGACAATTCACCCTACCTGAGTGTCTCCGCGGCTACGCGTAACTTGCGATAACGATTGCGTGACTGTTTTCCGGGGGCTGTTTTTAGGACGGTTCTCATCGTGCGAGCCGGTAGCCGCCATGTTCCGACAGCAGGATGCTGGGCATTGACGGGTTTTCCTCGATCTTCTGACGCAGGCGATAGATGTGGGTCTGCAGGGTGTGGGTCATGAGTGCCGCCGAGTGATCCCAGATATCCGCATAGAGTACTTCGCAGGACACCGCGGTATCGCCCGCCCGGTAAAGCTGTTTCAGGATCGCGTTTTCTTTTTCGCTCAGGCCGATGTCTTTTCCGCCGTCATTGCGCTGCAGGATCTTGATCGCCGGGCGGAAAACATACGGGCCGACAGCGAAGGAGGCATCTTCGCTCATCTCGTGCTGGCGAATATGGGCGCGCAGCCGCGCGAGCAATACGCCCAGCTTGAAAGGCTTGGTGATATAGTCATTGGCACCCGAATCCAGGCCGAGAACGGTATCCGCGTCGCCGTTCAGGCCGGTCAGCATAATCACCGGTACATGGACGCCTTTTCGCCGCAGCAGACGACAGACATCGCGACCATCCATGTCGGGCAGGCCCACATCCAGCAGGATTGCGCTGTAATCGTTCTTTTCGGCACCCGCGACTGCGTCGGCGCCGGTTCCGGCTTCCTCGACGTCGAATTCTTCATGAAGACGGAGTTGCTCCGCCAGCGTCTGGCGAAATTCCCTGTCGTCTTCGACAATCAGTATGTTTCGGTTGCCGCCGGCTGCCATTCCCGCATTCTCCATCGGATGACGAAGAGGCTATGCCTCATCGGGCCGGATGGAAAATCACGGGGGTTCAACTTTTGGCGATGTGACGCGGTGCGCAACATCGTTCGGCGTAATGAAATCTGAAGCGTCAGGTCAGCGTGCGTGCACCCGCTTGAGAAAATCGATCGCATGGGCGTTGAAGCGATCGGCACACTCGATATTGGGGCAGTGTCCGCAATTCTCGTAGACGTGATGCTCGTTATCGGGAATGCGCTCCGCAAGGCCGTTCGAATAGCCGGGTTCGCGCAGCGGGTCGTTGGCCCCTGCGATAATCAGCACCGGTACCTCGACGTTTTCATACACCGTGTTGTCCGGAATGCCGAAGCTCTGATCGCCGGATTTTTCTGCCTTTTTCTCAGGCTCCGGTTCGGGGCGTTTCAGACGTGGCGCGGACGCGCATTCGAATGCGCCCGGCAGCAGGGCAATTTCCTGGCGCTTTGCGACATAAGCCTCGTCGTCGCCCCATTTCGGATCATCGAGCATTGCATGCAGCAGCGCGCGCATGGCGCCCGGCGTGCCGTCATAGGCCAGCAGGGCCTTTCGTTCTTCCGTCAGTGGGGTAAAGCCGCCGCCGGAACACAGAATCGCGGACCGGACCGGCAGGATCGTGGGCGGGGCGGCAATGATACGCGCGAGGTTCGATCCGCCCATTGAATTGCCGATGAAGTCGGCTTCCGTGATTCCCATCACTTCGTAGAACCGCGACATGTGGCGGTAGACCCGGCTGCGCTGATCGGCGAAGTCGTAGATCTTGTCGGTGCGCCCGAAGCCGAGCCAGTCGGGCGCGACGACGTGGAAATGCTCGGCCAGTGCCGGAATTGTGAATTCCCAGCTGATCTCTGCGCAGCCTCCGAACTCGCCCGAATGCAGCAGGGCGACCGTCGGTGCGTTCCTGTCGCCGGCTTCGAGATAATGGGTGTTGATTCCGTCTACATCGACGAAACCCGATTGAATATCCGCCATCTTCTACCTCACAAAATCAACGGACAGGTCCGTGATGTCCGCATGGTCCTGGTCCGGCATCGATTTACGCTTTTCCATGATCTCTTCGGGGTTCCAGGTCGCGGCCAGTTCGCGCAGACGTGGATAGACCTCGTCGGCATAAAGCTGCATGGAGCGCAGCGTGTCATCCTTCGGCAGGTGACCGGCCTGGCCCATCATCAGCATATGACCGAACCCGCCGGAATATTCCCAGAAAGCCTTGATCTGTTCATAGACCTGGTCCGGCGTGCCGGCGAAAACGTTGCCGCGGCGCATGTGTTCTTTGAGGTCCGTGCTGTAGGCCGCACCGGTGCCTGAAATGTGTGCGCCCTTCATGATACCGGCGGCAACCTGCGGCGGATGATATCCGGGTGGGTTTTTCCACGGTTCGGATACCTTGTTTGCCTGCATGTACCACATCAATTCGTTGGCGCCTTTTTCGGCCGCTTTTTCGTCGTCGCCGACATAGACCAGCCCGCAATAGGCCAGCCGGTCAAGCGGGGCATGGGTGCCGTGATGTTTGAGATAGTTTTCGCGATACGCATCGAAAATCGGCCGCACGCGCGAATACCCGGCCAGGAAGATGGCCGCGACATGGCCATGCTTTGCCACCGGGTCGGTGCTGCTTGCACCGCCGGTCGTGATCCATACCGGCGGGTGCGGATCCTGGTAGGGGCGCGGCCAGATATTCACCTGGCGGTGGTGGTAATACTTGCCTTCGAAATTGAACGGGCCGTCATGGGTGGTCCACGCCTTCATGATCAGGTCGTGTGATTCCCACAGCCGCTCGGATCCCTTATAGGGCAGGATGTTCGCCGCCGCCGCTTCGTAAGGAACGCTGCGTACGAACCCGCATTCAAGCCGGCCCTTGGAAATCACGTCGATCAGCGCCATTTCCTCGGCGACACGTACCGGCTGGTTCCGGTTCGGCAACGGGTTGCCGAGGATCAGCAGGCGCGCATCCTTGGTCTGGCGGGCAAGAATGCCCAACATGATCGGGGCTGCCGGGACCATGCAGGTCGCCGTCTGGTGATGCTCGTTGACCATGATGTCGAGGCCCATTTCATCCGCGGCGCACCAGATATCGAGATATTCATTATACAGGCGATGGGCGTTTTCGGGCTCGCAGAGCTGGTTCGGCAGTTCGACGCGAATGGAGTCCCATTCATCCTGCGGTGGCAGGTCGGGGTAGCAGTCCTCGGTAAAAAACCAGGTCCTCATGGTCGTCATAAGCGCGGTTCCGTTCGTTTGGTATGTGCGTGAAGGAGTGTGGGATCAGCGGACGAATTCGACTCCGAAATTGCCGAGGTCGACGCCTTCCTTGATCGGCATCGCCTTGCTCTTTTCCCACAGCTCCGCGGGATCGGCGTTCTTTGCCAGTTCGATCAGCCGCGGCTCGACTTCACTCTTGTAGAGTTTCATTGATTTGAGCGCGTCGGCATCCGACAGGAACCCGGCCTGGCCCATCATCAGCATGTGGCCGAAGCCGCCGGAATATTCCCAGAACGATTTTATCTGTTCGAACACCTGGTCCGGTGTGCCCGCAAACACGTTGCCGCGGGCCATCTGTTCTTCCAGCGTCGGGTTGGTCGGCACACCCGATCCGGTCACGCCTTTCATCACCTGCGCCGAAACCGGCGGCGGGTGGTAGCCGGGCGGGTTGCTCCATTCCGGCGGCACCTTGTTGGCTTCCATGTACCACAATAGCTTGCGCGCACCTTCTTCGGCCTCGCGGTCATTCTCGCCGATATAGCACAGCCCGAGATAGGCGAGGCGGTCGAGCGGCGCATGGGTGCCATGAGCATCGAGATAAGCCTGACGATAGCCGTCATACACGCTGCGAATCCGGGGGTAGCCTGCAAGGAAGACGGCCCCGACATGCTTGTGCTGTGCGACCGGCACCGCCGATCCGGCGCTGCCCATCGTGATCCAGACCGGCGGGTGTGGCTGCTGATAGGGGCGCGGCCAGATATTGACCTGGCGATGGTGGTAATACTTGCCTTCGAAATTGAATGGACCGTCATGGGTGGTCCATGCCTTCATGATCAGGTCATGGGCTTCCCACATCCGCTCCGACCCCTTGTAGGGCAGGATGTTTGCCGCCGCCGCTTCGTAGGGCACGCTGCGCACGAACCCGCACTCGACGCGTCCCTTGGAGATTACGTCGACAAGCGCCATTTCTTCGGCGACGCGCACCGGCTGGTTGCGGTTCGGCAATGGGTTGCCGAGGATCAGCAGGCGGGACTTGGATGTCTGGCGGGCAAGAATGCCGAGCATGATCGGGGCTGCCGGGACCATGCAGGTCGCCGTCTGGTGATGCTCGTTGAGCATGATGCCGAGGCCGATCTCGTCGCACGCACACCACAGGTCGAGATAACGGTTATACAGATCATGGGCGACCTCGGGGTCGCAATGCTCGTTCGGCAGATCGACGCGGATCGACCGGTAGGTGCTTTCGTCGGGCAGGTGCGGATAGCAATCTTCGGTAAACCACCAGGATTTCATCGTGTCGCTCCCTTTGTTTTTAGCCTGCGAATTTGAACACGGCGTCGACGAAGGCGTCGGGTTGTTCCATCTGCGGCGAATGGCCGGCTTTTTCGATGACGGTCATGGTCGCGCCGTCGATCAGTTTGCAGTATTTCTCCCCGTAATCGACGGTGACGATGCCGTCGCTTTCGCCCCAGATGAAATGGGTCGG
>CAJQLI010000306.1 GCA_905479125.1 uncultured Alphaproteobacteria bacterium
CGAGCGTATCCTGATCGCCGCCGAGTGTATCGGCGACGCGCGCTGGTTCATCAAGAAGGCGACCGATTATGCCAATGACCGCCAGGTCTTCGGCCGCGAGATCGGCAAGAACCAGGGCATCCAGTTCCCCATCGCCGAAGCCTACATGGCGACCGAAGCGGCGAACCTGATGGTCGAAAAAGCCGCCGAGGTCTATGAAGGCGGCGGGCGTGCCGGGGCGGAAGCCAACATGGCAAAATACCTCGCCTCCGAAGCATCGTGGCAGGCCGCTGACATGTGCATGCAGACCCATGGCGGGTTTGCCTTCGCCGAGGAATACGACGTCGAGCGCAAGTTCCGCGAAACCCGCCTCTACCGGATCGCGCCGGTGTCGAACAACCTCGTGCTGTCCTTTATCGGCGAGCATGTGCTGGGGATGCCGAAGTCTTACTGACGGCGGTCACTGCCGAAATGTGCGGCTACTGACTTGGTGCATGCCGATCATTTCTATTATTGTCACTCCGGGCCTTCGTGCGCTTCACGCCCTCAGCCCGGGGTCCAGGCTGCTGGACGCCGGGACACGCCCGGGGTGACAATCGTGTTATTGGGGTGTCATTGGCTGACACGCCGTCGAACAAAAAGGAGAACACAATATGGCCCGCGATGCGCTGAAACCGCTGGAAGGCGTTCTTGTCGTCTCGATGGAACAGGCGGTCGCCGCGCCCTATTGCGCGTCGCGCCTGGCCGATGCCGGGGCGCGGGTGATCAAGGTCGAACGCGCCGAGGGGGATTTTGCCCGCGCGTATGATTCCGTGGTTCATGGCGAAAGCGCCTATTTCGTCTGGCTGAACCGCGGCAAGGAATCACTGACCGCCAATATCAAGGACGAAGCCGACACGGAATTGCTGTACCGCATCATCGACGAGGCGGACGTGTTTATCCAGAATCTCGCCCCGGGGGCTGCGGCACGGGCAGGCTTTGGCTCGGATGAATTACGCAAGCGCAACCCGCGCCTGATTACGGTCGATATTTCCGGCTATGGCGAAGAAGGCGAATATGCCGACATGAAGGCCTATGACCTGCTGGTGCAGGCGGAATCGGGCCTGTGTTCGATCACCGGTCTGGCCGAAGGGCCGGGCCGTGTCGGCGTGTCGGCCTGTGACGTGTCCTGAGGCATGTATTCCTACATGGCGGTGCTCGAAGCGCTGATCGCCCGCGATGCGACCGGCGAGGGATCGTCGATCAAGACGTCGCTGTTCTCCGGCATGGCCGACTGGATGACCGTGCCGCTGCTGCATTACGATTATGCCCAGAAGATCGTGCCGCGGATCGGGCTCAACCATCCGTCGATCCACCCTTATGGCGCGTACGATACGCAGGATGGCGGTCAGATCCTGATCGCGATCCAGAACGAGCGTGAATTTGCCCGGCTCTGTGCCGACGTGCTGCTGGATGCGGACCTGCCAAAGGATTCCCGCTTTGAAAGCAACGAGGCGCGCTGTGCGCACCGGCCGGAATTTGACGTGGTGATCAATAACGTGTTCGGCAATACCGCCCGCGAAGAGCTGATCCGCCGCCTGCGCGCCGCCGCGATCGCCTTTGGCGAGGTCAATGACGTCGCCGGTCTGTCGGACCATCCGGCCCTGCGCCGCGTGCAGGTGGAATCGCCAACCGGCCCGGTCGACATGGTCGCGCCGCCTGCGCTGATCAATAATGGCGTGCGCGATCTCGGGGCAATCCCGGAAGCCGGTGCCAATACGGATGCCCTCAAAAAGGAATTTTCGGCATGAGCGATGGTCAGGACAAGAGCGATGTCGATTTCAGCGCCTGGATCGGTAAATCGGAGACCGAGTACGGCAAAGTGTCGGCCTATCCGGCGGATTATTTCACCGCGACCCTCGATCGTGACGATCCGCCGTTCAAGGACGGAGACCCGCTGCCGCCCGCCTGGCACTATTTCTATTTCCACGAACTGGTGAAATTATCCGAAACCGGCGAAGACGGGCATCGCGCCAAGGGTAGCTTCATGCCGCCGATCCCGTATCCGCGGCGCATGTGGGCGGGCTCGAAGATGACGTTCGCGTCACCAATGCGCATCGGCGAAGATGTCCGGAAAGTGATCACCATCGCCGATATCGCGATCAAGGACGGTGCGTCCGGCCCGCTCTGTTTCGTGACCACCACCGAAGAAGTGTTCGGCGTGGATGACCGGCTGACGACGACAGAGCGTCGCACGCAGGTTTACCGCGATGTTGCCGACCCGGATGCGCCGAAGCCCAAACCGCGTCCGGCCCCGGCCGAGCCGGTCTGGAGCCGCACCATTCATCCGAGCGCGGTGATGCTGTTCCGCTATTCGGCCCTGACCATGAACAGCCACCGCATCCATTACGACAAGGATTACGTGCGCGACGTCGAGGGCTATCCGGGATTGTTGTTTCATGGTCCGCTGACCATGACGATGATGCTGGACCTGTTCCGCCGCGAGATGCCGTCGGCGACGATTACGGAATTCGACCTCCGCGCGGTCTCACCGGTCTACGATACGATGGATTTCACCGTTCATGGCGCGCCGGGTGATGATGCAGGGACCTGCAAGCTTTGGGCGATGACCGGCGAGGGCGCGCTGGCGATGACGGCGGATGTCAGCTTTACGGGCTGATCGGCCTTCCGGGGTGAGGCGTTCAGCGCGACCCCGGTGACGCCAGGGTCGCCTGTTTGCGCAACGCAAGCTTTGCCGCCTTGCG
>CAJQLI010000307.1 GCA_905479125.1 uncultured Alphaproteobacteria bacterium
CGTCCCGCCGCGGTCGAAAAATGTCCTCAGTACTTCCGCCCGGGCGTCTCTCAGGCGCCGGCTGTTGCCGACGTTGAACGTAATCCAGGTGCCCATTCCGATGGCCGGGATACGCTCCGCCGTTCCGGGGATGAAGCGCAGAATAGGTGGTTCCGCATCGGGATATTTGCCGGCGCGGGCCGGGGCCATGCCGAGCGAAAGCGCAATCCCTGACGCGGCAGCCGATGACAGGAAGCTGCGGCGATCCAATGGTGGTTCAGACGCGATTGATTTTCCGGGCCTGCGCTTTGACATGGCGTGTGATCCTCTTCACATAAGACAACTAGGACCTTGAGGCCCCCATGATCAAGCCGGATAGAGAATATGGTGTTGCTTCGGTCCGTTGGCACGGACACCCGGTTGCGGCATAGTGGCAACATGTCAGGTAAACTGAAAATAGATCCTTCAGACAAACGGCCGCCGGTAGCCCCGGTCCTGCCGGAGCCTCACAAGCAGGCAGATCATCACCGTCAGGTGCGCGCAGCGCGCCAGAGCGAGGTGATGGAGGATTATGTCGAGTTGATTGCCGACCTGATTGATTCGACAGGCGAGGCACGTTCTGTCGATATCGCCAAGCGGCTTGGCGTGACCACGCCGACCGTGGCGCGCATGATCGGCCGGCTGAAAGAGACCGGCTGGATCAAAACCCAGCCCTATCGCGCGATTTTCCTCACCGAGGACGGCAGGCGGGTTGCAGAAGCATCCCGGCGGCGTCATCAGATCGTTGTCGAATTCCTGACGGCGATCGGCGTCAGCGAGGAAATCGCCCGTGCCGATGCAGAGGGCCTGGAGCATCACGTGTCGGAAGAAACTCTGGCGGCTTTCGAGCGTTGCCTTAAAGCGCGCTGAACGAATCCTTCATTTGTCTAACGAATCGAAAACAGGACTGAAATGGGCCTTGAATGGGCATAGCGGGCCCGGGAAATTTAATGCACAGGTATCCCCGTTTTTAGAACCTGCTGAATTCTGCCGTTCTCACAGGATATCCACAACATGTTGTGGATATATCATCATTTAGCCCTTTTTGATTGACGGTGCCCTAGATGTTGATGCACACTCCGACGTCTCGGCCACCGGTTAGAGTTATCCACAGAGGCATGTGGATACTTTCCGGGCCGCGGGGCGGGGTGCAAATACCGGAAAACGGCCATTTTTTGCCGTTACCAGACAGCAACCTAAACCTGACAGCCGGCGCGGATATCCGAGGGGGTGCGTTCGCGCAGGACAAGCTAACTGCCCCCTGACGAGTCGTATTTAGAAGGAGGTTGGCAGTGCTAGATCTGGTGCAGACGGAACATGATCTTTTCCAGTCGAAAAGAGGTATCTCAGTAAAGATTGAGCGTGATCGAGACGCAAATCTGACAGATTTCGGCAAGGCTGTGCTGACAGACCGCTATTTGATGCCCGACGAAGAGTATCAGGACCTGTTTGCACGCGTGTCATGCCACTTTGCGGATGATTCCGCGCATGCCCAGCGTATTTACGACTACATGTCGAACCTGTGGTTCATGCCGTCGACACCTGTTCTGTCCAATGGCGGCACGGAACGCGGTCTGCCGATTTCCTGCTTCCTGAACGAAGCCACTGACAGCCTGGATGGCATCGTCAACCTGTGGAACGAGAATGTCTGGCTTGCCTCACTCGGCGGCGGCATCGGTTCTTATTGGGGCAACTTGCGGTCGATTGGTGAAAAAGTCGGCGCGAACGGCAAGACGTCCGGCATCATTCCCTTCATCCGCGTTATGGACTCGCTGACCCTGGCGATTTCGCAGGGTTCGCTCCGGCGTGGCTCCGCGGCGATCTATATCCGCGTCGATCATCCCGAAATTGAAGAATTTATCGAACTGCGCCGCCCGTCCGGTGGTGATCCGAACCGTAAAGCGCTGAACCTGCATCACGGGATCATCATCCCCGACGAGTTCATGCGCGCCGTTGAAAATGACGAGGAATGGGGGCTGAAAAGCCCGAAAGATCAGGCGGTTATCCGCAAGGTTTCCGCCCGTAGCCTCTGGATTCGCATGCTGTCGACGCGGATCGAAACCGGCGAGCCCTATTTCCTCTATATCGATCACGTTAACAAGGCGATCCCGGAGCATCACAAGCTTGCCGGGCTCGAGGTCAAAATGTCCAACCTGTGCAGTGAGATCACGCTGCCGACGGGGATAGACAAGCACGGCGAACAACGGACGGCTGTGTGCTGTCTGTCGTCGCTGAACCTCGAAACCTATATGGAATGGAAAGATCATCCGACGATCATCGAAGACATCATGCGCTTCCTTGATAACGTCATTCAGGACTTTATTGACCGTGCCCCCGATTCAATGGAGCGCGCCAAGTATTCCGCGATGCGCGAACGCTCCGTCGGGCTTGGGGTGATGGGATATCACTCCTTCCTGCAGAGCCAGAACATTCCGATGGAATCGGTCATGGCGAAGGTCTGGAACAAGCGTATTTTCAAGCAGGTCAAGGAAGGCGCAGATGCCGCGTCGGTGACGCTCGCCGAAGAACGCGGACCGTGCCCCGATGCCGCTGAATACGGCATCATGGAGCGGTTCTCGAACAAGATGGCGATTGCGCCGACGGCGTCGATCTCGATCATCTGCGGTGGCTCTTCCCCGGGGATCGAGCCCAACGCGGCGAATGCCTATACGCATAAGACCCTTTCCGGTTCGTTCAGCGTCCGTAACAAGTTCCTCAAAGCGCTTCTGGCGGAAAAAGGCATGGATGACGACGACACATGGTCGTCGATCACGGTCCGCGAAGGATCTGTCCAGCATCTGGATTTCCTGTCCGATGATGAAAAAGACACCTTCAAGACCGCGTTCGAGATCGATCAGCGGTGGTTGATCGATCATGCGGGCGACCGGGCGGAATATATCTGCCAGTCCCAGTCGCTGAATGTCTTCCTGCCGGCTGACGTGGAGAAAAAGACGCTCCACGATGTTCACTGGCGTGCATGGCAAAAGGGCGTGAAATCGCTTTATTACTGCCGGTCACGGTCGGTTGCGCGGGCGGAAAGCCATGCGAGCCTGTCGGTTACGGGTGCCACAGCGGCCCCGACAACGGGCGGGCTGGGACTGCCCGTTGATGGCGCCATTCAGCCGCTGCCGCTGGCCGCGTCGGATGAAAACGATAACGATTATGAAGAATGCCTGAGTTGTCAGTAGCCTGACGGCCATTCGGGAAAATACCCTTCTCCTATGGGGGAGAAGGCGAGGGAGTGAAGTGAAGAATGTCGTTACTTGAAGCCAATCCGGTCTACAAACCGTTCCGTTATCCTTGGGCATATGATGCCTGGCTTACGCAGCAGCGTGTCCACTGGTTGCCGGAAGAGGTGCCGCTGGCCGATGACGTCAAGGACTGGCACAACAAGATGACGGCAGAGGAACGCAATTTGCTCACCCAGATTTTCCGGTTCTTTACCCAGTCCGATATCGAAGTGGCCAACTGCTATATGAAGCAGTATTCGCGCGTCTTCGAGCCGACCGAAGTGCAGATGATGCTTTCGGCGTTTTCGAACATGGAAACGGTTCATATTGCTGCCTATTCGCATCTGCTTGATACGATCGGCATGCCGGAAACCGAATACCAGGCGTTTCTTCACTACAAGGAAATGAAGGACAAGGTCGATTATCTGCACAAGTTCGACGTGTCGACCAAAGAGAACGTCGCGCAGACACTGGCAGTGTTTGGTGCCTTTACTGAAGGCCTGCAGCTCTTTGCCAGCTTTGCGATCCTGATGAACTTCCCGCGCTTCAACAAGATGAAGGGCATGGGGCAGATCATTTCGTGGTCGGTGCGCGATGAAAGCCTGCATACGGAATCGATCATCAAGCTGTTCCGCACCTTTATTTCGGAAAATCCCGAAATCTGGACCGAAGAGTTCCAGCGGTCGCTTTATGTGACCTGCTCGGAAATGGTCGAGCACGAGGATGCGTTTATTGACCTGG
>CAJQLI010000308.1 GCA_905479125.1 uncultured Alphaproteobacteria bacterium
CGAATACGGGCGAACCAGTCGGTCACGCGCGGCCGTCCCTCTTCCCACATCGGGTGGAACTGCAGTTCAGCCACACGGTTCAGATACGAGGTCAGCGAAACATCGGCCAGTGTGTAGACATCGCCGGCCAGCCAATCGCGATCCTGCAGGGCTGTTTCCATGTCCGTCAGCAGCGCGTCATAGACCCAGACCGCGTTAACGAATAGCTGGGACTCCGTGCCCTTCTCGATCATCTCGCGGCGCCAAATACGGCGCGCCGGGTCCGGCGTTGCTGCCAGCATTTCCGCGATCTCGTCCGCCGGTTTTTCAAGCCATTGCAGGCGGAACGCGATTGCGTTGGTGACTGTTGCACAGGCGCGATGCAGCCCGTCATCAGGGCGGCGCGTCCAGGTCCGCATATAGGCCCGGTCGACCGGATCCTGCGGGCTGAGTGCCGGCTGCGGGAAGACCTCTTCCAGGTATTCGCAGATCAACGCGGATTCGATGACCGGACGGCCATCATGGACAAGGGTCGGCACGTAGCCCTTGGGATTAAGCTTCAGATATTCCGCTGTCTGCTGTTCCCGGGCGCGCAGGTCAACATGATGCTCGACCACGTCCAGTCCCTTTTCGGCGATGACCAACCGGACCTTCTGCGCGCAGATCGACCAGTTAGAATGATAAAGCTCCAGCATCCTTCTACCCGGCGACTTTTCTGGCGAAGGTTTCGAAATCCACCGGCGGGCGGCCAATGATCCATTCGAGTACGCGAGCGCTACCCACCAGACCATGTATATCGTAATGCGCGAACATCCGGCGCATGCAGTCCTGCCCGAATTCACCGACACCCATATGTGCCGCATGGGCCACAGCATCATCTGCCGGCAGTCTTCTGGCCTCGATCGGCTGTCCCAGGACATCCGACAAAATTTCAGCCTTTTCCGTCAACGTGATAATCGGGCCGCATATCTCGAAGATTCCATTCGCACAGCCGGGATCGTTCAGCACTTTCACCGCGGCATCCGCCACATCTCCGAGATCGACGAGGCTCATCGGCGCCTCGACCTCATACGCCATGGCATGAATGCCGGTCTCCTTCATCTTGGCCCACCCCGGCAGCATGTTCTGATAGTACGAACCGACCTGCAGAATGCTGTATGGAACGCCGGATTCAAGAATAGCTTCTTCGACGAATAAACGGTTCCAGTGATGCTGCAACGCCTGCACCTGGGTATGCAGAACCGAGTGGAACACCAATCTATCTACCTCTGCCGCTTTTGCCGCCGCGATGATGTTCTCACCGAATGTCTGTTCCTGCTCGGTCATATTGGGGCAGATATAATAAATCGCGCGGCAGCCTTTCGCGGCATCCGCCATCGCTGCGGCGTCCATGAGATCCGCATGAACAACCTCAACCGCGCCCAGCGACATGAGCTCCGCATCGGCATCGTCGCGCCGCATGACGGCCCTGACCTTTTCACCAGCCGCCGCGAAGGTTGAAATCATCGCGCGGCCCGTCTTGCCGCCGGCGCTTGTGAGCAAAATCATGTCTTTCCCCTGTACTAAGTCAGTTTGGCCCGACAATACCGAACCTCGACGTTGACGGCCATCGCTCACACCGCCAAAACACTCCAAACCCTCAGAATGGAGATTTCCATGTCCGATATTCACAGACTCGACCCCGGTCCCCGCATGAGCAAGGCTGTCCGACACGGAGACACGATCTACACCATGGGCCACGTCGCCCGGAACCGCGACGGCGACATCAAGGCTCAAACCGCAGATGTGCTGGAACGGCTGGACGCGACACTGGCGGAAATGGGCACAGACAAGTCCAAAATTCTCTCGATAACCATTTATATGGCAGATATGGGCGAGTTTTCCGGCATGAATGAAGTCTGGGATGCATGGGTTGATGGACCCAATGCTCCAGCGCGCACCACGCTCGGCGCCCCCCTCGCTGCGCCCGAAATCCGGGTAGAAATGACAGCCATCGCCGCAGCCTGACGCAAGGCTTTGTAAAGGATTTCATCCTATCCTCTCGCCTCCGGATTTAATGCTAACCCGAGGACGAGATGTCCCTTGCCCCTGCCCTCAACCGCGAAGAAAGCCGCGGCCTGTACGCCGACGAGCAGCTTGCGTCGGCGCTCGCCTATTATCGCGGCGGGCGATACGACCGGGCAGGGACAATCTACAAAAAGGTTCTGAAAAAAGAGCCTGAGAATGTAGGTGCCTTGCATATGCTGGGGCTGATTGCCCAGAAAAACGGCCGCGGAGAGCGTGCTGTCCAATTATTGATCAAGGCCGCCAAGCTGGATGCCAGCCGCCCCGAGATCCTGTGCGATCTGGGAAATGCGTTCAAATCTCTGGGTCGCCACAAAGACGCCATCAAGGCCCACCGCATGGTTCTCACCATGCTGCCCAATTCACCTGAGGCTCATTCCAACCTCGGCGCCGCATACAATTCCGCCGGCAAGGCCGGTAAAGCCGTTGTCTGCTTCGAAAGCGCATTGAAAATGCGCCCGAACGATATTGAGTTGAAATACAATCTCGGCAACGGGCTGGTTGCATCCGAGCGCTACGCCGAAGCCGAAGAGGTCCTCCGCCAGGTCGTTTATGAAAAACCCGACCATATCCGCGCCCAGATCAATCTCTGCGCAGCGTTGAAGGAAGAGGGACGCTACGACGCGGCGATACGCCGATATCAAAAAGCGATAAACGCTGTCCCGGATAGCGCCGAAGCGCATTGGAATCTTGCCCTTACCCAACTGGCGACCGGGAATTACGCAGACGGGTGGAACGAATACGAATGGCGTTCGCTGTTGCCCGGGTTTGCCATGGAAAAAATGGATCGCCCTCAATGGCAGGGAGAAGACCTCAATGGCCGCACTTTGCTTGTCCATGCTGAACAGGGCCTTGGCGACACACTGCAGTTCGCACGTTACCTGAAGCTGTTACAGGACATGGATGGCGACGTCGTTTTCGCCTGCGCCGATCGGATCAGAAAAATTCTGCAGCCGGTTGCAGGAAACATCCGGATCGTACCCCTCAAGAAACATCCAGATCACGATCTGCAAACGCCCTTGATGTCTTTGCCGCGTCTTTTCAATGATGCGTTACCCTTCGAACCGACCGGCGGTATCTATCTCCAACCGAACCAGAGCCGCACTGACGCATGGCGGGAAAAACTTGAGACACCACCAGGGCGCCGCATCGGCATCGCCTGGCAGGGAAGTTCAGCATACCAGCACGATGGCAGGCGCTCGATCCCGCTGCTTAATTTTGAACCGCTTGCCCGCCGCGAAGACCTCCAGCTGATCAGCCTGCAGCAGGGCGAAGGCGCCGGGCAAATCGAGGAAATGCCGTGGCGGGACCGCATCCTGGACCTGACATCAGAGATGGATATCGATCACGCATTCGCAGACACGCTCGCCGTCATGGCGTCGCTTGATCTGGTCGTAACGTCCGATACGGCGATTGCTCACCTTGCAGGGGCCGCGGGCATCCCGGTCTATGTCGCCCTTTGCCACCTGCCTGACTGGCGCTGGGGATTAGAGGGCGAATCTTCTCCCTGGTATGACAGCATGCGTCTCTTCCGCCAGGATCACCCCGGCGACTGGACGAGCGTGTTCCAGAAAATATCGTCTGCTATCGCGGAGGACGCATAATGGGGCACATTCCGTCCGTAAAAATTGATGCTGCCCCCGGAGAACTGATCGACAAAATCACGATCCTGGAGATCAAGGCCGAGCGTATTGACGACGCGATGAAGCGCGCAAATGTCACATACGAGCTGGCAACCCTGACCAACGCGCTCAACCTTGCGATCGAGACATCGGAGCAGATTTCAGATCTTTCGGATCGTCTGAAAGCCGTAAACGAGCGGCTATGGGAGACCTAGGATGCTATTCGTGAATGCGAAAGCCGCCAGGATTTCGGGCAGGTCTTTATCGACCTTGCACGATCAGTCTACCGCCTGAATGACGTTCGCTCTGATATCAAACGGTCGATCAACATGCTGCTCGGCGCACGGATCATCGAAGAGAAATCTTACTCGGATTACTGACCAGAAGCTCCCGTAAAAAGGGCCGATCAGTCCTCTTTCGGTTCCAGCTTCAGAGACACTGAATTCATGCAATAACGTTGTCCCGTCGGCCTCGGCCCGTCCGGAAACACGTGCCCCAGATGTGCATCACACCGGGCGCAATGGACCTCGTTGCGTGTCATCATCAGCGAACGGTCAGTCTGGGTCTCTACCGCATCGGCATCCAACGGCTGGAAAAAGCTCGGCCAACCCGTACCGGAATCGAACTTGTGTTCGGAATCGAATAACGGATGGCCACAACAGACGCACTTATATACGCCGTCATCCTTGCAGCCATCATACTCGCCGGTAAACGGGCGTTCAGTTCCATGATGACGCGTGACATGAAACTGTTCTTCCGTCAGCTGTGCGCGCCACTCTTCCTCGGTTTTCGTAATTTTCTCGACCATCGTATCTACCTATTCAATCGGCCCGCCATTAAGGCGTTCCAGTAATCCCCCAAAATCACGCAGAGCCTGCCCGCAATCTCCCGAAAAGCTTGATCCATGCATACAGGCCAGCGTTGCCGGATTGAGATCCGCAAGGCTGTTCAAAATGGGAAGCGTTTCCTTCGTAAACGGCACGGAACCGGACATCGGCCCCTCGGCCTGACGGCTATTGTAATCGTCGGACCGACCGACAATATCGCCGTCATACAACGCCTCAACATTACCGCCCTGCCCCAGAAGGTCTGAACAGAAAAGCGTCGACGCCGTCTCTTCATACAGCAAGCTTGCATCCCAACCATGTGGAACGTGTTTGGTTTCAATCACCCGGAACGTATGGGATCCGGTTTCGATCTTTTCATCGGCTTCGAGAACGCGCGGAGGGCGGTCCGAGAAATCGCCGACGCTCGTCCGGGCGCCGACAAAGCTGCAGACGGGTTCGGCATGGGGTGCAATGCCCAGCCAGTCATTCAGCGCACCGCATTCATCGGATTCAAAATGGCTGAACCCGATCCAGCGCAGCATCGCTGGATCGAGAACGGTGGCCATACCGGTGCGGATGTCGTCAAAGCATCCGCGCAGATTGGTATGATAGAGCATGGGCTCATCATCTCGGATCAGGAACGAAGAGAACTGGAAGTTCGCCTGCTCGTTGAAGGTCGTGATGCGGAATACGTCCGGTGCGATTTCGTCTACGGTGGCTGTCATATTTCAGTACTTATAATCCGTTGTTACATCGTCAAGCTGACGGATCAGCGAGGGCCATTCGCGCTCGCCGCAACCCGCATTGTCATATTGCTCCGCTGTATGTTCACAAACCTCTTTGGACGGGTACCGGATAGACTGCCCGGATGCCGCTGCCGCAGATAAAAGTTTCAACTGCGCCGAACAGACCTTTTCCAGGAAATACATCTGCACCCACGCGTCCGCCACGCTCATGCCCGTCGTCAGGAGTCCGTGATTTCGCAAAATCATCACCTTGTTATCGCCAAGATCGGCGACCAGACGTTCACGTTCGCCGAGATCAAGCGCTATCCCTTCAAAATCGTGATAGGCCGTATGACCATAAAACATCATCGCGTCCTGATTGGTATAAATCAGGCCATCACCCAGCGCCGAGAGCGTCATGCCGGCTTCGGTGTGAGTATGGATGACGCACATCGCATCTTCGCGCGCCGCATGGACGGCGCTGTGGATCGTGTATCCGGCATTGTTGATCGTATAGGGCGTATCATCGAGGATATTGCCGTCCAGATCGATTTTGACCAGGTTCGATGCCGTTACCTCGTCCCAGCGCAGACCAAACGGGTTGAGCAGGAAGTGATGATCCGGCCCGGGAACACGCGCCGAAATATGGTTGTAAATCAACGTCGTGGTCCATCCATAAAGATGCGCCAGCCGATAGGCGGCAGCGAGATCGACCCGTACTTTCCATTCTTCTTCGCTAACGCGGTCACGCAGTGACGGTCCGGTGATATCGCGGACGGCAGTGGCATTCATGATCTGTCTCCTTGGCAAACCCGGTGCTTCCGGCCAGCAGCTTAGCACAGCGGACCGGCAGGACGTATACGGTTGCATAGACAATTTCCGCGCGAGAATATTGGACGAATTCCGGTCCGTGCCATAGGCTGCGCGATCAATTGATGGTCAGGAAACCGACAATGCCGACAACAGCAAATCAGGTGCGTGTTCACGAATACGGCGGCCCGGAAGTCCTGCAAACCGATCAGATCCCCCTGACGCCACCGGGACCCGGCGAGATACTGATCCGTCACACGGCCATCGGTATGAACTTTGCCGATACGCACAGCAGAAATGGCCGATATCCGTTTCCGTCCCTGCCCCATTGCCTGGGTGCAGAAGCCGCCGGGGTGGTTGAAGAGGTCGGCGACGGTATCAACTACCTGAAGCCGGGAGACCGGGTGGTCTATTCCAGCGGCGGTCCGACACTGCCGCGCGGCGCGTATTGCGATTACAGGGTAATCACAGCCGACCGCATGATTTTACTTCCCGACGAAATAGACGATGAGACTGCCGCCGCAATGACCACCAAGGGTCTGACCGCGCATTATCTTCTATTCGACTGCTACCCGGTCAGTGCCGGCGAGACGATAGTCGTTCATGCGGCCGCCGGGGGTGTTGGACAAATACTCTGCCAATGGGCCAACCACCTGGGCGCCCGGGTCATCGGTGTCGTCGGCTCACCTGCCAAAGCCGAGATCGCAGCGGGCTTCGGCTGCCACCACACGCTTGTGCGCGGACAGGATGACATTCCCGGACGTGTGCGCGCGCTGACCGCCGGCGAGGGTGTACCCGTCGTCTATGATTCCGTGGGCGCGGCAACGTTCGAGGATTCACTGCTCTGCCTGCGCCCCCGCGGCACCCTGGTATCATTCGGCAGCGCATCCGGCCCCATACCGCCTTTCGACCTGTTCCGGCTCAACCAGATGGGCTCGCTATACGTCACCAGCGGGGCTTTTCATATTCATCTGGCAAACCGTGAAGCGGTGCTGGCGCGGGCACATGATCTGATCGATATGGTGCTGCGCGGCAAAATTCGGATATCGGTCGACCGGCGCTATTCTCTGGCGGATGCAGCGCAGGCACACCGCGACATTGAATCCGGGGCCACGACCGGCATGAGCGTTCTAATTCCCTGAACCGGGCTCCGAGGCGCCGAGCACTGTCTTCCGGGTAAACGACTTCCTCACCACGTCGAGCCGCATCGGCACCTGCACGTAATCCCCGGACAGCCAGTACGGCACCTGGTCGAGGAAGTTGGCACTTTTGAACCAGCCGTCCTGGCCGCCAAGCAGCACAAAATAGTTCCGATCCATATCAGACAAGTCTGAAATGTGCCGGGCGTTGGATCCGAAGCGCGTGTTGTGCCGCTCACCCGTTGTCGAATGAGCCGTTTTCATAATGCTGTGCGAACTGCCGCCAACCGGATAATCAGCGAAGCGATAGCGGCTGCCGATAACAGGCAGGAATCCCATCGGGTGCGAAATAACGAGCCGGTGCATTTCCCCCCAGCTGGCGAAGGAGGCAATGGCCTTAGACGCACTTGCAAGGGCGGGTCGCAACGACGCGGCGACGGTCTCGGCATCTGTACGTTCCAGGTCGGCGATCAACAGCGACTTTATCCGCCCTATCCCGGCATAGGTATCGGCGTCCCGCTCACCCACCAGACTGACAGCAAATCGTTTCTTGAAAGCTGAATAGAACAGCTCGAACGCAAGCGCACCGCGTGAGTCCGTCCGGTAGTGACCATCCCACCCCGCCATGAGCGCAACGATCTCCTGCTGGCCGGCATCTGCCACGTTCAGCCGGCGAAGCAGAGGCATCAGCGCATCGCGCAGTTCGACCGAAGACGTCATGTAGACGTCCCGCTGCAAAGCCTTGATATCGCCGATATCGACACGGCTCTTTTCAGTGAGAATTTCCCGCATACGAATCATGCGGTCGTCGGGTGAAAAGAAGTAGCCGAGCGGGACATCGGCCGCCGCGGGCCTGTTATTCGCCGAGAGCAGGAACCCGTCTGCCGGATTGACCGTTACCGGCAGAGACGAAACATCCGTCATTTTTTCCCATGCCACATCCGACTGCGCCGGGGATACCAGAACATCGGCCGGCAAATCATTTGATCGTGTCGGCAATTTTACAGCCGCGACCTGTCCGATATTTCCATCGACATCCGCATAGAGCATGTTCTGCCCGGAAACAGAGAATGTTTTGAAGGCGGCCCGGAATTCCTGAAAATTCCTTGCCTTGGACACTTTCATCATCGCGCCGACCTCATCGGAAACCTGATGCCCGGCCCAGCGCAGGGAAAATTCAGGCCCGTCCTCGCGCTTCAGCAAAGGCGCGTCCGACAATACGGGGCCCCATTTCGTCTCACGAATTGAGACCTCGCGATCGAACCACCAGCGCACCTTGATCTTTTCCCGCCGTGTCATGATTTCGCCCGGCGGCACCGACGAAACATCGACAAGATCGGACGAAGCGGCGCGCATATTGGTACCTCCCCAGGATATCCGGGGGTTTCGGCCAATCGCAAAAATGGGCAGTCCCGGAACCGACAGCCCGACGACATGGTAGGACGGCGAATGGACCCCCATGATCAGCCAGATATTCGGCGCCATGATGCCGAGATGCGGATCATTCGCCATGATCGCCGCGCCTGTCGACGTGCGCGACGGCGCGACGGCAAGGCTGTTGCTGCCCGATTTGGAAACAGATGCCAGCAGAGCATTGAAGGCAGCCTGCCCCTCATTTCCATCGAAACTCGGAACCGACGATGTCCCCTCTTTCACGAGCCGCGCCCAAAGCTCTGGCCAGTCATCGCGGTCCCGCAATTTCAACAAACCGCCATAGACCAACCAGTTCACGTCAGTGCCTGACAAGCGCCCGAAGGTCAGCACGTCCCGCACCGTCCATGGCTCTCGGTCGAGACCCAGCACCCGGTATTCCTGCGGCAACATCTTCACGTTCTGCTGATAGTGATTGACGCCGCGGACATAGCCTTCAAGCCAGGCCCGGCTGTCAGCTGGCAAGGCCGCTTCCATTTCCGCCGCCGCCGCGCCGAAATTCAGGATACGCAGACCTTCATCAATATCGGCCGCCAGCGGCCCGCCCATCTCGGAGATACGTCCTTGTGAAATCCGGCGCAAAAGCTCCATCTGGCCTAGGCGCAGATGCGCATGCACGAGCCCGATAGCGACTGGCAGGTCGGCATCCTTCTCCGCCTCGATAAACGGAACCTGATGGTCGTCCCAGTGGATCGTAACCTTGCCGGCCAGCGCCAGTCCCTCAACAGGGATCGCCTTCAAACGGTCTTCGCTCGAGGTTTCCGCCGGAAGGGGTGCCAGGACAGAGCAAGCGGACAGCAAGCCTGCAAGCACCGTCAGGCCTGCGAATTTGAACAAGCGTGATCTGGACATATCGGGGAAAGCTCCGGGGATAAAACGGGGGTTTGAGCGCGTTTCTGCATTGCCACTTTCTACGTATTCCAAGCCTTGTCAGATGATTCCGCAAAACGGGCAAACAGCGAGCTCCCGTTATACAGCGGTGTGTCGCGGGAACAAAAACATCCCACTGTGAAAACGTCCGCACCTCCGCCCATCGATACCGCTCGATCGCCTTACAGACTTTGAGACAGACGCCCTGTCGCGGCGACGGTCAACGACCGGGTTTCGGTATTTATCAAAAACCGGAAATCGTTAGTACCCCCGGCAATATCAACAAACCCTCATCGCCCGGTTGATCAAAAACGCCTTGCCCGACATGATGAGTTTCTAAAGACAGAAAGGATCCAAAAAATGTCGGATGCACCAACGGTTCGCCTCGATGCGGATGGCAAACCTCTCGGTTTTATCGACCACCCGGAAAGCTTTGAGACGATCACTTTCGAGGTCATCGAAGAAAACATCGGGCTGTTGACCCTGGATCGTCCTGACAAGCTGAATGCCTTTGACGAGCGCATGATCCGCGAGATCCGGTCCGTGATCTGGAACGTGAGTTTCGACGAATCGATCCGCGTGCTGATCATCACCGGCGCCGGGCGCGGGTTCTGTTCCGGGCGCGACATCCTGGGACTGGATTACGAGAACAATCTGCCATCGCCGCAATACCGAGCCTATGTCCGCGCCAATCATGAAATGCTCGACGACCTCGAGAACATGGAAAAACCGGTGATCGCCATGGTCAACGGTATCTGCGCAGGGGGCGGGGTCGAGATCGCCATCGCCAGCGATTTCCGGACGGCAGCCGAGGGCGCCGAGTTCATCCTGACCGAAAACAATATCGGCGTCATCCCGGCATCAGGCGCGGCATCCCGCATGATCCAGATGATCGGAATCGGCCGCCTGAAAGAGATGATGATGACGACCCTGCCGGTCGATGCCGCGACAGGAGAGCAATGGGGACTGGTGAACCGCGTCTTCGCCCGAGATGACCTGATGGAAGGCACACTGGCTTTCGCCCGCGTACTGATTGACAGGGCACCGCTCGCCCTCGGCATGGCGAAACACGTTATCAACACCTGCCAGAATACAGACACCGAAACCGGACGGCTGATCGAACGGCTGGGCCAGTCCGTACTGATCCAGTCAGAAGACTCGCGCGAAGGAAACGCCGCTTTCCGAGAGAAACGCAAACCCGATTGGAAAGGCCGTTGAGCCTTCGTACGGTTGGCGGGACAGACCTCTGGGTCGAAGAAGGCGGGAAGTCAGACGGCCCCACACTGCTGCTGATGCATGGCTTGTCCGGTACCGGCGAAACATGGGCCGGGCTTCGCGAAATACTGACCGACCAATGGCAGGGCCGATGGATTATCCCCGATATGCGCGGTCATGGCCGATCAGCTCATTGCGCCGCTTATGGCATCGGCAACCATGCGGCGGACATGGCAGCACTTCTTGAAGGTGCCGACAATCCGGTCGTAGCTGGTCATTCTATGGGCGGACTTGTCGGAATCATGCTCGCCTCAGGCATGTTTGGCATTATGCCCGCAGCAGTTGTCACCGTCGGCGTAAAGGTCGACTGGACCGAGGACGAATTCGCCGGCATGGCAAAACTCATCAGCATGCCTGTCCGCTGGTTCGACAGCGCAGCGGAGGCACGGGAGCGTTTCGTGCTGGTCACCGGCCTGAAAGGCCTCGTGTCGCCTGATTCTGACCTCGCTCACACGGGTGTCACCGAAGAAGACGGCAAATGGCGCCTCGCGGCGGATAATCGCGCCGCCGCCGTCGCCTATGCAGAGACGCGGGATATCTATCGTTCGGCGCGGGCACCGGTCCTGCTGGCCGCCGGCGAGCAGGACAGGATGGTATCGGTGGCTGATCTCCAGACTCTCGACACAGCCGCGCAACTGCTCCCGGGGCTGGGCCATAACGCCCATGTCGAGAACCCGCACGCATTCTGGGAACTGATAGCCGATGCAGCTGGAGGCGCGAAGTAATGCCAGACACCGAAACATTCCGGTTCCGCCGGTTTCTCGAAGACATGGTCGCCGCGGGCGAGATCGACGTCGTCAACGAAGCCACTCCCCTGTCAGCCGTGGCGGAGCGACTCGAGGGCAATCCTCACGGGGTATGGTTTCGCCAGGCAGGGCCGGAAAAACAAGAGCTCGCGGGCAACGTGTTCGGTTCGCGCCGTCGGCTCGCACTGGCGCTTGGGACCGACGAACGGGGCCTGCTGGACGAAACGATCAAACGGCTGCGCAAGCCTCTCGCCCCTGCGGAGGTCGACAGTGCGGATGCGCCCGTGCACCAGGTCATCCTGCGCGAGAATGAAGCCGATCTCACCGCTCTGCCGGTTCACCTGCAGCATGGACAGGATGGCGCGCCATACATCTCCGCCACCCTCGATTTTTCGCAGGACCCGGCCACCGGCAACACCAATGTCGGAATGCGTCGCCTCATGCTTCGCGGTCGACGCGAAGCCGGAATAGACCTGAATGCGCCGAGCGACCTGCGGGCAATCTATGGCGGTGCCCACGGCGAAAACAGCCGCTTGCCGGTTGCCTTTGCTGTCGGGTCTCACCCGGCCGATGCCATCGCCGCCCTGGCAATGACACCGCCCATTGACGAACTCGCCCTGATGGGCGCCCTGCGCGGAGAACCTGTCCCCGTCGTGAAATGTCTGACGAGCGAGCTGCGGGTTCCGGCAGATGCCGAATATATCATCGAAGGCTATCTTGACGCCGAAGGCTGGACCGAACCCGAGGGCCCGTTCGGGGAATATGTCGGCTATTATGGTCGTCTGAAGCAGAACCCCGTCTTTCATCTCACGGCCGTCACCCATCGCGCAGACGCCGTCTTTCAAACCGCAACCATTGGCGGACGCACCATGGCGACCACGGACACCGCACAGCTCTGCGCGCTGCGCACAGAACAGGCAGTCTGGATGGCACTTGAATCCGCTGTGCGCGAACCGGTGGCCGTTTATTGCCCGGCCTCCACGGGTGGGATGTACAATCTGCGCGTATCGCTGAACCAGCGGGTTCCGGGAGAATCCCGCAACGCCATCGCCGCCTCCTTCGGCTCCACGGCCGATACCAAACACGTGTTCGTCGTCGACCCGGATATTGATGTGTTCAATGATGATCAGATGGAATGGGCGCTCGCCACACGCTTTCAGAGCGACCGGGATATCGTCACATCCAGCGGTTTCCGGGCGGTCCCGCTGGACCCATCTCTCCAGGGGGATCGCGCCGGCGCGAAGGCAGGCTTCGATCTGACCCGGCCCTTCGGCCAGGCAGACGCGCAGGAATGGCAGGTCCCTGATCCACCGGTGTTCTCCGATGGCGGCTCGATGACGGTCGAGGAAGCCCTGCAGGGCGGCCCACAATCTTTCCGCGATCTCATGGAAGCGAGTGGTTCAGACGATGGCAGAGAGGTCGTTCGCGCGTTGGAACCTTTTTATGCCGCCGGCAGGCTCGAACGACTGGATGACGGGCGCTACGCGCTGAAATAAACTTCGAAAGAGCCGCAAAATCCCGTCCTGAGGCCTTGCATTCAGCCTCAACCGCTGAAAACATGCGCTCGAAATTCAGTCCACAAGAACTCCGACCACAAGTACAGGGATACACACCATGGAAACCCGCGCTGCCATCGCCACAAAAGCTGGCGAGCCGCTCTCGATTGAGACCGTCACACTGGATGGCCCGAGAGAGGGCGAGGTCCTCGTTGAAATCAAGGCGACCGGCGTCTGTCACACAGATGCCTTTACCCTGTCGGGCGATGATCCCGAAGGCATTTTCCCGGCCATCCTCGGCCATGAAGGCGCCGGCGTCGTCGTCGATTGCGGCCCTGGCGTAACCACCCTGAAAAAGGGAGACCATGTCATTCCGCTATATGTTCCGGAATGCCGCCAGTGCAAATCCTGCCTGTCGGGCAAGACCAACCTGTGTACATCAATCCGCGAAACCCAGGGCCAGGGCGTTATGCCCGATGGGTCCAGCCGGTTTTCCATCGGTGGCGACAAGATTTTCCATTACATGGGCACATCCACGTTCGCGAATCACACCGTAGTGCCTGAAATCGCGCTCGCGAAAGTTCGCGAAGACGCACCGTTCGACAAGATCTGCTACATCGGCTGCGGCGTGACGACCGGCATCGGTGCCGTCATCACCACCGCCCAGGTCGAACCCGGCGCAAATGTCGTGGTGTTCGGTCTCGGGGGCATCGGGCTGAACGTGGTCCAGGGCGCACGGCTTGCCGGTGCCAATATGATCGTCGGCATCGACCTGAACCCGGCGCGCAAGGAAATGGCAGAACGCTTCGGGATGACCCACTTCGTCAATCCGAGCGAACTCGACGGCGATCTTGTCCCCTACCTCGTCGATCTGACGGATGGCGGTGCAGATTACTCGTTCGAATGCATCGGCAACGTCAACACGATGCGCCAGGCGCTCGAATGTGCGCATCGTGGCTGGGGCGAAAGCATCATCGTCGGCGTTGCCGGCGCGGGCCAGGAAATTTCAACCCGTCCGTTCCAGCTGGTCACCGGCCGTGTCTGGAAAGGCACAGCGTTTGGAGGCGCCAAGAGCCGCCGCGACGTGCCGAAGATTGTCGACTGGTATATGGACGGCAAGATCGAGATCGATCCGATGATCACGCACACCATGCCGCTCGATCAGATCAACGACGCGTTCGATCTGATGCACAAAGGCGAATCGATCCGCAGCGTGATCACGTTCTGACCCTTGCACACAGACTATTCAAAAGGGCGGCTTTAGCCGCCCTTTTTTATTCTATCCAGACGCGATGCGACCAGTTCCGACCATCGGAAACGGTGATCTGTTTATAGCCAATCAGCTTGGCGAGATCATAGAACGTGAACAGGTTCTGGACACCGAGCTCGGCAAAGAGCGGGGATGCCCGGACGCGGGATGTCAGCATCGCCAGAACCGCGCGGGCGCGAAAAAGCGTCGCGAAAACCTCATCGTCGAGTGCCACGATAATCAGCTTCTCCGCCTCACCGCCTTTTGCAAAAATCGCAAAACGTTGCGGCGCAGGATCCCGCGCCATCTCTCCCATAAAGGCGACCACGAACCCGAGCCGCCTGTCACGATCGCTCTCGGGCAGCGTTCTTGCACGCGCCTGATAGGTCTCCTCGGTGCCGGGTTCAGGATAGTAATACCCCGTGTGCCGGTCCTGGGACGATACCGTCGTCGACAGCAGAACCCCGGCGGCCAGCACAGCTGCTGCGACATAGCGGGTCATTCGGGACCTGCGCCGTCGCGTTCGCTTTTGAAAACCAGGAACATTAGCCCCATACCGAGACCGAGGCTGAGGACAACACCTGCGATCATCGCCAGAATGCCGGTCGTCGACATCTCGATATCGCCGATCTCGCCCCAAACATAAACGGCGCCCCAGACGGCCAGTGCCAGCATGCCGAAAAGCGACACGGCGAGAGCAAGCGTTTTCATGATCCTGACAGGTCCCACAGGTTGGGCACGGTTTCGTTCGAATAGCCGGAAATAAACTCTTTCGGCGCACCGGTTGCAGGATCGAAAACGTGACGACTGACCGCGCCGATATTGGCGCCATAAACGTGAATGCTGATGGACGCCCTGTCGCTCAGGGCATTTGAAACCTTGTGTATGTCACCAAGAGTGGGCGAAACGACTTCGATATCGCCTTGCTCAAGCGTCTCCTCGACACCCGCGATCATCGGACCGTCACCATCCGGTGCGAAACGCTGACCGATTTCTGCCCCCCGTAGCATGCCGATCAGTCCCCAGACCATATGATCGTGCACCGGCGTGGTCTGTCCCGGCCCCCAGACGAAGCTGACGACGGAAAACCGCTGTTTCGGATCACAATGCAGCAGATACTGTCGGTAGGTGTCTCCGTCGCGGGTGAACTCTTCGGGCAACCAGTCGTCGCGGGAAACCAGCTTGGCCAGCAGGTCGCGGGTGCCCGCAATCATTGCGTTCTCATCGCCATCTGACGTTTCGGCAAGATCGGTCATGCCGGTGACGAAGTCGCGGAGTGGTGAGATATCTGTCATGGCAACCTCTATAATTTCGAATTAGCCCAATCGGCCGCAGGGTCAAGCGGGTCCGGTGTCAGGCCCGCAGCCTTGATCGCTTCTATCGCACAGAATTCATCCTTGTCGGACGTATCGCCGGAAATACCGACGGCACCAATGGCAAACCCTTCCGCGTCCGAGATCAGCACACCGCCGGGGACCGGCACAAACCTGCCGTCGGAAACCGCCGATAACGCGCCCTGAAATGCCGGACGGTCGGCAAGACGGTCCCGGATCAGACGGCTGGGCAGCCCCATGCCAAGCGCGCCCCAGGCTTTTCCCGTCGCAACACCGGCGCGCATGTTACCGCAACCGTCCTGGCGCTTCATCGCAACCGTATGTCCGCCGCTGTCGAGCACGACAACAGTCAAAGGCATCATTTTGTGTGCGATGCCCGCGGCAAGGGCCTCATCGACGATTTTTTCGGCCGCAGCGAGTGGCAGGGTTGTTTTAACTTTCACGAGATCACCTTCCGGAATGGACAGCGATCTCCATGCTAGCCCTGCCCGGGTGCGCCGACAATGCGGCGAAGTGCCCCCGCAATTGCCTTGTTCGGAACCCTCAACTCCTTCAAATTGGGGGTACTCGTCGGGCCTACTTTTTTGAACCATGTCTTGGATACAGATCAGATGCTGAATGCAGAGCAAAACCGGCTGGTAACCGAAACCGGCCCGGGCACCGGGTGCGGCGATCTCATGCGCCATTACTGGCAGCCGGCCGCACTGACCGAGGAACTGACGGAAGAACGTCCCGTGGTCGCTGTCACCCTGATGGGCGAAGAACTTGTTCTTTACCGCAGCGATGACGGTGAATACGGCCTCGTGGGTCGCCATTGCCCCCATCGCGGCGCAGATTTGTGCTACGGGCGCCTGGAAGACGGTGGTCTGCGCTGCCCGTTCCATGGCTGGTTGTTCGATGCGCAGGGTAAATGCCTGGAACAGCCGGCAGAACCGAAAGACAGCAATTTCCACACCAAGATCAAACACACCGCTTATCCGTGCATCGAGCGGAACGGTATCGTCTTCACTTTTATGGGGCCGGGCAACCCTCCGCCCCTGCCCGCCTTTGACTGTTTCGAGGCACCGAACGAATTTACCTTCGCATTCAAGGGCTTCGTCGACTGCAACTGGCTGCAGTTGAACGAGGTCGGCATCGATCCCGCCCATGCGTCGTTTCTGCACCGTTTCTTCGAGGATGAGACCGATGACGAAGGCTACGGTCAGCAGTTCCGCTTTTCTACCGAGGAAAACGATGTCGCCATCACCAAGGTCCTGCGTGAATACGATTGCCCGGAAATCGATTTCGAGACCACCGAAACCGGCCTGCGCCTCTATGCACTCCGTCAACTCAATGACGATGAGATGCATGTCCGCGTAACCAACCAGATTTTCCCGAACGCCATCATCATCCCGATCAGCAACGAGATTATGCTGACCCAGTGGCATGTGCCGATTGATGATACGACAAGCTGGTGGTACGCGATTTTCTCCAGCTTTACCGAAAAAGTGGACAAGGATCGCATGCGCGCAGACCGGCTCGAACTCTATACCCTCCCCGATTACCGCCCACGGAAACACAGCGGCAATAATTACGGCTTCGACCCGCAGGAACAGAAAACCAAGACCTATACCGGCATGGGAATGGACATCAACGTGCACGACCAGTGGGCGGTTGAATCTCTCGGCACCGTGCAGGACCGCACTCAGGAACATCTCGGCACCACCGACAAGGCGATCATCGCCAACCGGAAACTGATGATGAAAGCGATCGACGCGATCAAAAACGGCGGCGAGCCCGAGATTTCACTGCGCCCGGCCGATCCGACGGAATGCCGCGGCCCGGTCGCGATAGACACAATTTCACCTGCCGCCACCTGGCGCGATGCCTGGAAAAAGACCGCCGCGGAACGCCGCAGCCGATCTGCCTGGGCGCAGGAAGCATGGCCAGACACGGAAACCGCAGGAGCGCTGAAAACCTAAAATGGCATCGCACGAAAACACGATGGGACGCACGGGGTTCGTCGACCGGCACAACCTTTGGACAGACAAGGATGCGGAGGCCGCCGACTGGGTTATCTCACAGATCGAGAATCACGATCTGGAGGTCGTGAGGCTGTCCTACCCGGACCAGCACGGCATCCTGCGCGGCAAGACCCTGATCGCCCGGGAAACCCCGCAGGCTATGCGCAACGGTTGTTCGATCACCACGACCCTTCTGGCAAAGGACACCTCGCATACGACGGTCTTCCCGGTATTCAGTCCCGGCGGCGGTTTCGGTATCCCGGAGATGGAAAACGCGGGCGATTTTGTCGCCGTACCGATCCCGTCGACATTCCAGGTACTGCCCTGGGCACCCAAGACCGGTTGGATACTGTGCGACGGATATCTCGGTAACGGAGAGCCCGTGCCCTTTTCGACCCGGCATATCCTGAAGCAGGCGCTCAGTGCGCTCGCCGATGAAGGCTTCGATTACATCGCCGGTATCGAGGTCGAGTGTCATATCTACAAGCTTGAAGACCCGATGCTGAAACCCGAACATGCCGGACAGCCTGCCTCTCCGCCGGAGGTCAGCCTGCTTGCCCACGGTTTCCACTACCTCACCGAGCAGCGAATGGACGAGATCGATCCCGTCTTCGAGATTCTGCGCGCCGACCTGATCGCGCTGGGCCTGCCGCTCCGCACGCTGGAATCCGAATTCGGGCCGAGCCAGTTCGAATTCACCATGGCACCGGCGGGTGGGCTCGAAGCTGCCGACAACATGATGCTGTTCAGAAGCGCTGTGAAACAGATATGCCGCCGTCACGGGTATCATGCGACCTTCATGTGCCGTCCCGGTCTCGCGAATGCCTTTGCCAGCGGCTGGCACCTGCACCAGTCTCTGGAACGGCGGTCGGATGGGAAAAATGCCTTCATCCCGGAATCCGAAGACCAGTTGATATCCCCCACCGGGGCCGCCTTTGCCGCAGGCATCCTCAAGAACGCTGCGGGCGCCACCGTTTTTACAACGCCGACCGTGAACGGATACAAGCGCTACAGGCCGAATTCACTCGCGCCTGACCGGGCCGCTTGGGGGCGCGACAACAAGGGTGCCATGCTCCGCGTCGTCAGCGCCGGACCGGGCGACGGGGCAACGCGGCTTGAAAACCGCATCGGGGAGCCTGCTGCAAATCCTTACCTGTACCTTGCCTCCCAGATATATAGCGGCCTCGACGGCCTCAAGAACGGGCTGACACCGCCACCGCCGACGGACGACCCCTATGCCAACGACGCATCGCCTTTACCGACAAACCTGATGGATGCCGTCACGGCACTGGATAACAGTGGAACCCTGCGCGCTGCATTCGGAGACCAGTTCGTCGATTACCTGCTGCATATCAAACGGGCCGAAATCGCCCGTTTCCTGTCGACAGTTACCGACTGGGAACACCGCGAATATTTCGAAATCTTCTGATCGCGCCGCATTTTTGCCGCAATCCTGCCTAAAATCGCGAAAATTGGCTCAGGATCAGGGAACCGGACATGGCGTTCGTCAAATACCCGGTCGTCTTCGCAGGCGGCTGGCTGTTCAACTTTATCGTCGACATCCAGTTCATGTCAGGATTTGCCGCGGGCTGGCTGACCCATACATGGATCGGCAACCTGCTTCTGTGAGAACCCCGGGGCGCGCAGCCCGGAAAGTATATCTAATCTTCCTGGGGTTTCGCCCCGGCAAGCCGCATCCGCACAACACCGCGGAAATCCTCGGGATCGACGACAACGCCCTTGCGGGTGATCTCGATCCGCCCGGCACGGGCAAGGTGAATCATCTGCTGTTTGACCGGATTCATGAAGCGGCGCCAGGCATCCGGCTTCTCGCTCGTCCGTTTCCGCAACTCGCCCAATGCCCGTGCGACATCCACAGGTGCCACTGAGCCAGACTCGGCAAGTGTCTCCAGGATGAACTCGGCAACCGGGTCGAGCGGTTTTTCTGTCTCATTTTCCATAACGGGGGTTGTACGGCGGCAATCGCTGCGAGACAAGCGCGTCGACCGGGAGTAATGAAAGGTATGTCTAATTCTTCCCGTCTGGGCGGCATTGCCGTCGCCATGGCAAACCGCAATTACCGTGTTTACACATATGGCGCGATCCCGTCGCTGCTGGGCACCTGGATCCAGCGTATGGCGATGGGCTGGCTCGCCTGGGAACTGACCAAGTCCGGCACCTGGCTCGGCCTTGTCGCATTTGCAGACCTCGCACCCACCGTGCTGACGGCGCCCATCGCCGGCGCTTTTGCCGATCGTGTAAACCGGCTTCGAATGGTCCGTATCGTCCAGTACGCCAATATTCTGCAGGCATCGGCGCTTGCCTATTTTTCACTCTCCGGGTTAATGACCATCGAATTGCTGTTCTGTCTTGCCCTTATACAGGGAGCAACGCAGGGCGTTCACCAGCCGTTCCGCCAATCGTTGATCGGCACGATCGTGACGCGTGAGGAGATCACCTCAGCCATAGGCATAAATTCAACAATCTGGAACACCTCGCGCCTGATCGGGCCCGCGATATCAGCGGTGATCATTATCCATTTCGGTGTGGGTATTACGTTCCTCGTTAATGCCCTCAGCTACGTACCGATGCTGATCAGCCTGTACATGATCAACGTGAAACAGGAACTCAAGGCGCAGAAATCGCTCGCCGATGTGCCGGGTGAAATTCTCGAAGGTATCCGCTACGCGGCCAACCACACGTTTATCGGCCCGTTGCTGATACTGCTCTTCGCCTTTTCATTCTTCGGCCGGGCAACGGCGGAACTGCTGCCCGGGTTTACGGGTGCTGTTTTCGGACGGGGTGCCGACGGGCTAGCCGTCCTGACAGGCGCCGCCGGGTTCGGTTCGCTGTTCTCCGGCATATGGCTGTCACGCCGTGGCAGGCTGACGGGCCTGTCGGATATCCTGATCGTTATCGTCGCTTTTATCGCAGTCTTTCAACTCGCCTTCGTGTCTACCGATATCTTCTGGGTGTCAGTCATCGCGTTCACCGGCTGGGGATTCATGCTGAACGGCAGCGGGATCATCATCCAGTCATTGATACAGGCAAATGTCCCCAACGAGATCCGCGGCCGTGTGGTCAGCCTGTATGGCATGTTGTGGCTAGGCGTCCCTGCCGTCGGCGCCTTTGCCATGGGCGCTGCAGCTGATTTCGTCGGATTCAGACCTCCGGTGGCCGTGGGCGCGGGGGTGATCCTGATTGCCTTTTTGTGGGCACTTCCCCGACGGCACCGATTCCGTGAGGAAATAGCCAAAATGGCCGGGGACCAACAAAAAAACGGCGAATAACCAAGGTTTTCTGCGGCTCGACATTCATATGCTGCACCGCAATAAAATCATTGAAAAACACGGCGATTCCCACCAGGTTGAGGGAGAAGAGTAATAGTGGAGTTTCGCAGAATGAACGGCGAAATCATTACAATCTATCTCCCCATCTTCGAGGAGAAACTGGCAAAGCTTGAAGCCAGGGGCCAGGGCAACACTGATGAAGCTGCGCGCCTTCGTCGGGTAACCCGGTGGGCAAACAGCGGTCATCCGAACCCGGCGGAAACTGAAGCTCAGGCTGCTGCCTAAGAAGCTTCACCGCTTTCCAGCACAGTGACACGGCGCATATCGCGAGGATGACGCGTGTCATCGAAGGGTGTACCGCGATGCATCGTCTGCTGGTTGTCCCACATCACCACGTCACCAACGCGCCATTTATGGCGAAAGACGAATTCCGGCCGGGTAGCGTGAGCCGTCAACTCATCCAGCAATCGGCGACCATCAGCCACCGGCCACCCGGCGATATGGGAGGCGTGGCTCGCAAGGCTAAGCGATTTCCGCCCGGTCCTCGGATTCACCTGGACCAGTCGATGAACTGCCGGCGGACGCGTCGCCTTTATCGCCGCCGAAGGCGCCTCCATTCCGCCAAGGATCCGCGAATACCAGATCGAATGCTCTGCGCTTAAACCCTCGATACGGTCTTTCTGTGTATCATCCAGCGCATCGTACGCGGCGCGCATATCTGCAAACTCGGTATCGGCGCCCCCCGGCGGCACCTGTTGCGCCGCCAGGATTGAATAGGTCGCCCGCACCGCATCGAACGTTACGTCCGAATGCCACAGCAGGTTGCCCTTGTGAAAGGCGCGGCGGGGATCATCCACGGCATGTATATTCCCGTCTTCATCCAGATTACCAACGTCAACGAGCTCATCGGTAGAAAGGCGTATCCCCCGCCCGGAAACCGTCTGCTGCATTTTCTGACGCATCAATGGCCCGAACCCACGGCCGAACGCAAGATGATGCGCATCTTCCACCGGTGCCGAATTCCGGAAAACACAGACGGCATGACAATCCATGCCCACGACAAGTTCGTCGCGAAGCGCATCGTTCATCGGCGCGGAAAGATCGACATCTTCCGTCTCGGCGGCAAAGGTCTGATGCAGCTGTGTAAACCGGACCATCGCCAACCCGTTACTTGGTGAAAACCTTCTTGAGAAGTTCGGTCGTGCGTTTCGCCGGATCTGCGCGAATGGCGGCCTCTTCCTTGCCGAGATACAGGAAAATCCCCGCAATCGCCTTCTCGAGAACATGGTTAGTGAGGTCCGCCTTGACGTCAGGCACGAACGGCAGCGCCTTGTACTGGCCCATCATTTTGTCATAGCTGTTAATAGCCCCGACATCGGCAAGAGATGCATTCACGATCGGCTTGAATTCAGCCTTCAGCGGCGACGTCATCTTTCCCTGGAAAAACCTTGTCGCCGAATCCGATGGCCCGTTGAGAATTTTCTTAACGTCTTCAAGGGTCATCGCAGTGATCGCATCACCGAACAGTTTTTTCGCTTTCGGTGTTGCCGCTTCAGCGGCCCGGTTGAGACGCAGTTCCAGATCGTCAGCCATACCTGACATCCCAAAACGGCTCAACGTGGACTGAACCTTCTTCAAGGTGGCGGGCAGCGGTATCCGGACCTGAGGGTCGCCGCTAAATCCGTTGGCCGAGCCGAGCTGGCCCACCAGACGTTCGGTTCCGACGCGCAACGCTTCCTTTATGCCCTTGCCGATTTCGTCATTCGACAGCGCGCCGACAGGGCTGCTGCTGCCGCCGAGCCCGAACTTACTCCCAAGCCCGCCCGTGGCATCTTCCAGCTGTTTCAGAAAACCCTGCCCGCTTGCCGGGGCCGCCACCAGCGCGATTGCCATCGCTGCCGCTAAAATTCCTGCCTTACCCATTTTCTCATACTCCATCATTAATACGCTTCGCGGATCAATCCGCGGGGATCATAATAGCACGGATGTACCAGATCGGACTCAAACGTGCATACGATGCGCCTCATCCGGAGGACGGCATACGAATCCTGGTCGAGCGGCTCTGGCCACGCGGTGTCAGCCGGGACAAAGCCGCCCTTGATCACTGGACAAAAGACATCGCGCCAAGCGCCGAGCTACGCAAATGGTACGGGCACGTGCCGGAGAAATGGCCGGAATTCCAGGAACGATACCGCATGGAACTAACCGAAAATGCGGCCGCAGTTACCGAACTACGCAACATCTGCGCAACCAGTCCGGTCACATTCATCTATGGTGCCAAGGACGAACTTCGCAACAGCGCGACGGTTCTGCGAGCCTACGTGATCGCTAACTGACCAGGTTCTCCGGAATCAGACCTGTCTCAGAACTTGTGAAAAGCGGCGAACTCGTCTTCACGGTAATGCGGCTCCCAGCCGTCAATCATGACATCGATGACGGTCGTCACATCCGCTGCGGCCGCACGTTCCAGCGCACCGACAAGATCGCCCGGCTGCTCAACCCGCTCGCCCCGCGCGCCATAAGCCTCTGCCAGCTTGACGTGATCGGTCTGACCGAAGTGGGAGCCCAGGAAACGCCCGCCATAGTGGGCCTTCTGGAACACGCGCAGCGCGCCGTAAGAGCAATCGTTATAGATCACGATGACGATGGGCGTGCCTTCGCGCACGGATGTTTCAATCTCCTGCGCGTTCATGCCAAAATCACCATCGCCGATGCACACCACAACCTGCCGGTCGGGTTGCGCCAGCTTTGCGCCAATAGCGCCCGGCAGCGCCCAGGCCATGGTCCCCGAGCCGACGGGTAGATGATACTGGTCGGGTTTGCGGATTTTTATACCATGCGCCCATTGGGTGTGCAGACCTGACCCGAGAACGTAAATCGCGTCCGGTTCGCAGACCTGTTCGATGGCTTTCGTAATCCGTTGCGGCTTGATCGGCACCGCGTCCAGGTCGGTGTCGTAGTACCGGCGTTCCTGATCGGCAGCGAGTTCCGCGACCCGTTTCACGCGGGGGTGGTCCGCCCCGCCTTCAACCTGCAAACCGTCGGCGTCCAGACGCGCCAGGAGATCGTCCAGAAAGGCGCCTGAATCTGCATGCACACCAAGGGTCACGGCATATTGCTTGCCGATCTCCAGCGGATCGTTCTCGACCTGGACGATCTTTGCGTTTTCCGAAATCAGCGACCAGTTGATCGTGTTCACGTTCAGGAACCGCGATCCCAGCCCCAGCACCAGATCGGCCTCACGCACCAGCCCGTTTGCCGTCGAATGACCGAAATGGCCAACGATCCCACCAGCCAGCGGATGGTCTTCGGGGATAGACCCCCGCCCCATCTCCGTCGTGATGACGGGCACCGTCAGCCGTTCGGCCAGCGCAATCAACTGGGGTGACGCATTTGCCCAGCGCACACCACGCCCGGCGATAATGACCGGGCGTTCCGCCTGCATCAGCAGGTCCGCCGCCTGCTCCACCGCCCAGGTCTCGGGCCGCGGACGGTTGGCCAGCGCAACGGAATGTGCACCACCCTTGAGCGACAGATCGGTGGATTCCACATCAATCGGGTTGGGCAGAATATTCTTGGGGAAATCAACATGGACGACACCCGGCATGCCCGATTTCGCCGCCTGAAACGCCGTGCGCATGATCCGGTTGGCGTCTTTGGCCTCCGTCAACTGGCCCTGCCACTTGGTGAAATTGCTGAACACGCTCATGACGTCGAATTCGTGCCAGATATTCCGTTCCAGTCGAAAGGTATCCATGTTGGCCGACAGCATCAGAAGCGGTACCGCATCCTTGTTCGCCGACCAGGCGCCCAGCACCGTATTGGAAATACTGGGGCCGACATGGAAAAGGCAGCAGCCGATTTTGCCGGTAACACGGGAATAGGTATCCGCCATGGAGGTCGCACCCGTTTCGAAACGGGCAGTCACGTATCGTATTTCATCCTGACGGTGATACATCGCATCAAGCAATGGCAGGACCGTATCGCCGGTGATGCCGAAAACGTATTCGATGCCTTCCTCGATAAGCGCATCAACAACAGCCTCGGCGGCGGTCATGCTGTTCTTCATTGTTTCATCCCTGTTTTCAGATACCCGGACATTTGCACCCGGCTGTTATTAGGTCGCCGTTATTTCAATGCCAGGTTTGACGGCTTGGCGCCGACATCCAGCGGCACCGCGCCATGTGCCTTTACCTGGTCGGCCAAAAGCTGCGCTTCGGCCTTGTAATTGTAACGACCCGCGTTGAAATGCGGGATGACATACCGCGCAAACATCTCGAGGGACCGTTTGAGCTTTTCGGTGCCCGCCCATTCATGGGTGGTCAGCATGACACCGCCGAACATGCCGTTATCAGCGATTTTCTTTTCGATCCATGCGATGGCGTCGTCGGGCGTACCAACAACCCAGTCGCGACGTTCGACAACCGATTGGGGCGTGAATTCAGAGATCGGCTGCCCCGGATAGGCCTCATAAAGCGGCGTGAAACCGATGGACGTGAAGTAGCCGGTCTCGCGCATGATACCTTCGCTGACATCCGCCCAGGCTTCCTCGCGCGTATCGGCCAGATAAAAATTGCTGACCAGGTGCCATTTATCGCGGTTGGCCGTCTTGCCGTGGCGATCACAGGCCCCTTCGTAATTTTTCCAGAACTCGGTGAACACGCCGTCGCCGGGCCGGTTCAGCCCACATGGCGTCCACAGGTCCATATCGTGGCGGGCGGCCATGTCGAGCCCTTCGGCACCACCCGTCGTGGGCAAAGCAAGCGGCAGGCGCGGCTGCTGATAGGATTTGAGCTGCAGGCGGAGATCGTTGAACTGCCAGAATTCACCGTCATGGCTGATCGGGTCATCGGCCTCCAGCAGCCGGACAATGATATCAGCAGATTCCCCCATCATCCGGCGGGCGGCGTCGCTGTCG
>CAJQLI010000309.1 GCA_905479125.1 uncultured Alphaproteobacteria bacterium
CAGTGCTGCGGATCATCTCGGTTTTCCCCTTGTCCGTCGATATGCGGACTTCCTGCCAAACAATACCAAGACCCTGCTCTCCTGCCTATGTCGGGGAGCGCTGTGAACTAAATAAACTGAAAGAACCATACCGGGTTAACCGCGGCGGTCCGCCCGTTTCCACTTCACCCACCCGCTGACGACCCGACCGTCCGGCCATGCCCGGGACAGCGACAGGATCAGGTAATCGTCGGCGGTTATCTCCACGCCACGGACCTGTTGGCCGCCTACCCAGCCGGGGTTAAGCGCGAAGCTGACTTCGGTAGTGAAAACATCGTCTTCAAGTGTCCACGTGCCGGCATATGAAATATAGGTATCAAACGCCACCAGCCTGTCGGCCGCCGGTGCGTCCGTATGCCAGGCAGGGTCGCCGGAAAGCGCTGGCCTGTCCCCATGACAGAGCGCCGCATTCATCCAGCCGTCAGCGGAAACAATCAGCACACCCTGCTGCGCATCGCCATAACGTTTCAACGCCAGGGCGGCATCTGCTGGATCGTCACTGCCGCGTTCGACAAGCAGCCAGGTGCCCGTGATGTCTTCTTTGCTTACCATCGACGCATCCTATTCCTTCGTGACGGTTTACGGAAAGTGAAAAGCCCCAACGTGCTTTTCCTCCCCTCGGACAGAAGCCCCGAATATGCCGACTATTTATTGGCCACGGAAAATGTTTTACTGGCTTCAAGGTCTCAAATTCGTAGAGAAGATCATTGGAATTCAGTTACCCCTTAACCCCCGACATATCTATCGCCTTCGCAACGCCGCTACTGGTCCGGAGTATTCCGAATTTCGAGGCCGTCAACGCCGGCCTTGTCGAACAGATAATTGCCGCCCGGGACGGGGATGAGGGGGTGCGCGTCTCCAATAGTGGCGGCTGGCATTCATCCGCCACCTTGTGGGATTGGGAAACACCCGAGATCGAGACCTTCAAGGGCTGGGTCCATAACTGCATGCTGCGGATGGCGGCCCTGTCGACACAGGAAACCAATCTCGGCAACGTCGATATCGAGTATGTCGCGGGTGCCTGGGCAAACATCAATCAGCACGGCAGTTATAACGACCCGCACGTGCATCCCGAGTGTGACTGGTCCTGCGTCTATTATGCGTCAAATGGGAATCCGGAAACCGACTGGGATCGGAATGGAAAATTCGAACTTCGTGATCCACGTGTAATGGCGCAGACATCGAAACTCGGTGGTTATGGGTTCGCCCGCAGCCTGCTGATCGATCCGGAACCGGGCAAGATGATCCTCTTTCCATCCTGGATGGAACACGCTGTTCATCCCTTTTATGGAACCGGGCAGCGCATATCGATTGCTGCGAATATCAAGGTCACTGGCGGCCGCCACGCCGGCTCAGAGTAATCGCAGAACTTCGGGTATTCGCTTAATTAAAAGGGCCTAGCCGTTGCCGGCCAGGCCCTTGAAAAGAATGGTGCGCCCACCAGGACTTGAACCTGGGACCCACTGATTAAAAGTCAGTTGCTCTACCACCTGAGCTATGGGCGCATAAGACCACGAATGCGGTGGCGCAACATAAGAAGCGCCCCCAACCGGGTCAATAGAATCCTTTACAGAATCCTTGGTTTTTCAGCCCCGCTATCCGCCAAGGCGTTCACTGAGCCGTTCCTGTATCCGCGGGGATACGAACTGACTTACATCGCCGTTAAGTTTTGCTATTTCCTTAACAAGACTGGAGGCGATGAAATGATATTTATCTGATGCCATCAGGCACAGTGTTTCGATATCGGGTGCCATTTTGGCATTCATGCTGGCCATCTGGAATTCATAGTCGAAATCCGACACAGCCCGGAGGCCACGAACGATAACCGTTGCCTCGACTTCGCGGGCGAAGTGAATCAGCAGGCTCTGAAACGGGATGATCTCGATCATGCCGCCATTGCTGTTATCGAGATGTGCAATTTCTTCCCGCACCAGTTCGACGCGTTCATCTATGGTAAAAATCGGCCCTTTTCCGGGATTAATCGCAACACCGACCACAAGCTTGTCCAGAACACGCGCGGCCCTGCCGATAATATCGGCATGCCCGTTCGTGATTGGGTCGAATGTGCCGGGGTATATCCCGATTTTCTGTGACGTCATTTATCCGGTCCGTAACGCTGTGTGCCAATGGAGGCTTTTTACGCGTCTCCGGTCGTGTCGTCCACATCAGCGGCCGGATCATCGGTTTCCGGCGACACGGCGGCTGGTTCTCCGCTTCCGGTCCCCTCTACGGCTGGTTCTTCACCGTCAGTAGCAATATCACTGTCTTCTGTATCTTCCGGCTCATCGCCTTCTTTCAGATGAGCGACGGAAACAACCTTTTCGTCATCGGCCGTATCGAACAGCGTCACACCCTGTGTGGAGCGGCCCGCGATACGGATATCGGCGACCGGGCTGCGGATAATCTTGCCCCCGTCGGTCACCAGCATCATCTGATCACCGTCTTCCACTGGGAAAGAGGCTGCGACAGCGCCATTCCGGCCTTCGGTCGCGATATTCACCACACCCTGTCCGCCGCGGCGGGTCGTCCGGTATTCAAAAGCGGATGTCCGCTTGCCATAGCCGTTTTCGGTCACAGTCAGCATGAACTGCTCTTTTTCCGATAACGCTTCGTATTCTTCTTCCGTAAGCGTTATGTGGGCACTGGCGGTTTCCGCGCCCGTGTCCTCATCCGACGTCTCGACAACGTCCTGGACGCTATCGTCTTCTTCATCCGGCAGGCGACGGCGTGCCTTCGACATCCGGAGATACGCATCCCTGACATCGGTTTCGAGTTCGACGTGATCGATCATTGTCATTGATACAATCTTCTGGCCCTCGGCAAGCCGGATTCCGCGAACACCGGTAGATGTCCGGCCTGAGAAGATACGGACCTCCGTAACAGGGAACCGGATGCATTTGCCGCTATCGGCCGCCAGCATGATGTCCTGCGCCTCCGAACACGTTTGAACGCCGATCAGCTCGTCGCCTTCATCGAGTTTCATGGCAATCTTGCCGTTTGCCATGATATTCGTGAAATCGGACAGACGGTTCCGGCGGATGCCGCCGCTCGCCGTCGCGAACATGATAAACAGATCGCCCCAGCTTTCCTCGTCTTCGGGCATCGGCATGATCGTGGTGATTGTCTCGTCTGGCTCAAGCGGCAGCAAATTGATCAACGCCTTGCCACGTGCCTGCGGATTTCCTTCCGGCAGTCGGTACACCTTGAGCCGATAAACAATGCCGCGGGACGAGAAGAACAGAACCGGCGTATGGGTGTTGCAGACGAAGACCTTGCTGACGAAATCCTCATCACGGGTAGACATCCCTGCCCGGCCCTTGCCGCCCCGACGCTGAGCACGATAGCTCGAAAGCGCCACGCGCTTGATGTAACCGCCATGACTGACGGTAACCACCATGTCTTCGCGCTGGA
>CAJQLI010000310.1 GCA_905479125.1 uncultured Alphaproteobacteria bacterium
TGGTTTTTATATACCGGAAGTGTACCATCAAAATGTACTGTTACAAGCTACATTGTCTCGTTATGCGTTACATAATGGTCGGGCGCTCACTGGCTATTCGGCGCGGCGCTGGATAGCATTGAACAGGACAAACAGAGCGGGAGTATGGGGAATGGCGCGGGTACAGATGCCGCAATTCGTGAAGATACCGGTGACGGCCGAGTGCCCGAACCCCACGCGGTCGGATATCATGGCCGGCAAACATCTAATCGTCATCGACGAACCGACGTCGCGTCATGGCAATGATCAGGGGATGTTGCCGCTTCAGGCCTTGATGGCGTCACTGGCCAGTTGCACGCACGTGGTTGCCAACCAGATAGCCAGTGAGCTCGGTATTGTGTTCCGGGATTCGCATATCGCGATGACGGGGACGTTCGATACACGCTGCTATACCGGCGAAGCGAAGGTCGACCCGCCGTTTCCCGAAATTGATATGACGGTCACGCTGGCGACCGACGCCACGGCGGAACAGCTTGAAGGGCTTAAAGACCAGCTTCGCTGGCGTTGTCCGGTTGCGGCCACGTTTTCGGGGGCAGGGACGAGAATTAACGAGATCTGGGACGTGACACCCGTCTGAGGCGGCGGGGTATCCGGGGAGAGATCGGTGCCCTCACCCCCGGAAACCAGGGGTGAGGGTGTTGTCGGGCGGCAATCAGGCCGCTTTGAGGGTCTCGAGAATGTTCTGCGGCGAAGATTCGCCGTAAGGGTCGGATTCGCAGTTGTCTTCAAAGCCCGGCTCTTCGAACCAGTGTGTCACGACACCATCGTCAACGATGGCGGCATAGCGCCATGACCGCATGCCGAAGCCCAGGTTGTCCTTGCAGACGAGCATTCCCATCTTGCGCGTGAATTCGCCGGAACCGTCGGGGATAAGGGTGATGTTGTCGATATTCTGGGATTTTCCCCACGCATTCATCACGAAAGCATCATTCACCGACACGCAGGCAATGTCATCGATGCCTTCTGCGCTAAATTCATCAAATAATTTTTCAAAATCCGGCAATTGATATGTGGAGCATGTCGGCGTGAAGGCGCCGGGGAGGGAGAAAAGGATCACTTTCTTGCCGCTGAAGTAATCGGCGGTGGTCTTGTTTTCCCACCGGAAAGGGTTGGGCCCGTCAATGGAGTCGTCGCGGACCCGGGTTTTGAAGGTGACGTTGGGGGTGTTTTTACAAAGCATTTTTATGAACTCCGTCAGACATTTGTGAAACAATGAATACGATAGGTCGTTGTGATTTAACGATAATCATATGAGAATTAGAGTTATTAAAATATATTATGGCCGGGATGAATTTCAAGTCCTTTCCGCTGAAAAAATTCGTCTAAAATTTTATTCAATATAAAATGAAATAAGAGAAAGTTTTTTGTCAATAACGTCGGGTAATATATTTAAATATAGCGTTTTATTGTTTTTATATATTTATAAATAATACCCAATATTAAAAGCATATTAAAAATTTAGAAGCATCATGTCTTCAGTTCTACGAAACAAGTCTTGAAACGAATATCCCCAAACGGGGGTGACAAGTGCCCCTCAGGTAGAGGGGCGGCAACGGGTCGGACAGGCCGACTTATTCAGGGCTAATTCCAGGAAGGAAAACAGATGCGTCTACAAATTGCCTTTCTTGCCGCTTCGATGATGGCTCTGATGATGATGGGCGCCGTTACGGCGCAGGCTTCATTGGCGCCGGACGATGTCGTCGGCCGGTGGAGTGCGCAGCAGGGGTGCGAGGGAAAGGGTGATTTCGCCTATATCCGACGCGGACCCGATATGCATCAGGTCGTCAGTGACGGTCAGCGCGAATACCTGACCCCGGTCAACGTCAAGATCGAGAACGGCCTGCTGCGCGTCCATATCGACGAGAAAATATACACTTTCCGGCTTCCTGCGCCTGATCGTCTCGAAGCGTTGCAATACACGGATTCACGGACCGGCCTGACGGCAGAGTTTTCGCCGCGCACCTGGTTTCGTTGCTCGTAATGGATGAGGAGAAGAAGACAATGTCCGGTCCCAAAGGACGCAAAGCAGTGCTGTTCCAAAGAGCGGTTCTAAACAGCCGCCGCAGAGAACAGTCTGATCTGCAGGGACCGGACGGCGTTTTCGAACCCTCGGGTGAAACCGCCGATAAAGGCGTCAGAGCCCAGTTGATGAAGATCAGGACGGCATTCGGAGACACCGACGCCGCTTGAGAATGACGTTTTAAGAGGCACCAGAGCGGGACGGGGTTGTCAGGTTCACCGTCCCTACCTCCCTCGGGACGATCCGGTAAATTATTTGATGCCCGGATCGTCCCTTTTTTTTGTCCGCCTGACTGTTATTCCGCCGTGTTCGCGGGTTTGCATTTGCCGTCCGGCTTCGTATTCTCGCGCAACGAGCCCGATCAATGATGTGCCTTTAAAACGGCCGGATAACAGAAAGCGGAAACATGCAGCGCCTCGATCCCCCAGATCCGTCGACCTATGATGAAGACCAGAAACGTATCGCCGCCTCGATTGCCGGCACCCGTGGTTCTATCCGGGGCCCTTTCGGCGTATGGCTGCATGCGCCGGGCCTCGCGGATCCGGCCCAGGGTGTCGGGGCATTTATCCGCTATGGCTCGAAAATGCCGGGCAACCTGAGAGAACTTGCGATCTGCACGATCGGTCAGCACTGGCAGGCGAATTACGAATGGTTTGCCCACGCGCCCATCGCCATCGACG
>CAJQLI010000311.1 GCA_905479125.1 uncultured Alphaproteobacteria bacterium
TCTACGTGCCGGGCGGCACAGCGGCGTATCCCAGTTCGGTTTTGATGAACGCCGTGCCGGCCAATGTTGCCGGTGTATCGCGGATCGTGATGGTCGTGCCGACCCCGGACGGCAAGGTGAACCCGCTGGTGCTTGCAGCCGCAGAGCTGTCGGGTGTCAGTGAAATCTACAGGATCGGCGGCGCGCAGGCTGTCGGTGCGTTGGCCTATGGCACCGAGACGATTTTGCCGGTCGACAAGATCACCGGCCCCGGTAACGCCTATGTGGCGGAAGCCAAACGCCAGGTCTTCGGCACCGTCGGGATCGACATGATCGCGGGGCCGTCCGAAATACTGGTCGTCGCGGATGCAGAAAACGATCCTGACTGGATCGCGGCGGATCTATTGTCACAGGCGGAACACGATGCATCGTCGCAGTCGGTTCTGATTACCGATAGCGGTGCTCTGGCCGACGCCGTCGCCGATGCGGCCGAACGTATATTGGGTCAGTTGCAGCGCTCCGATATCGCGCGGCGCAGCTGGGATACCCATGGCGCGATCATTCTGGTGCGCAGCCTCGACGATGCGGTGCCGCTGGTGGACAGGATCGCGCCGGAACATCTGGAACTTGCCGTTGCGGCGCCCGATGCCATTGCGGAGAAAATCACCCACGCGGGGGCCATTTTCCTCGGCCGTCACACGCCGGAGGCCATCGGCGATTACGTCGCCGGGCCGAACCATGTTCTGCCGACGGCGCGGAGTGCACGCTTTTCATCGGGGCTCGGCGTTACCGACTTCATGAAACGCACGACACTTGTGTCCTGTGATGCGGCATCGCTTGCCCGGATCGGTCCGGCGGCGGTCACCCTTGCGGGGGCCGAGGGGCTTGATGCGCATGCGCTGTCGCTGTCGGTTCGCCTGGACGACGGCTGACGGGCAGGGGCTGTTATGTCGGATGAGAGCAATCGCCTGTTTGACGTCCGCCTGGATGACCGCAATTTCGTGGCGCGTAATCCCGAGGTCGAGCACGAGCGACGCGTTGCGATTTATGACCTGCTCGAAGACAATTACTTCCGGATGGTCGACAGCGATAACGGCCCGTATGCGCTTCGGCTGTTGCGCCAGGAATCCCGCCTGATCTTCGAAATCACCGATAATGACGGTTACCATTTCGCGGATATCCCGCTTGCGCTTTCGACGTTCCGCAAGATCATCCGGGACTATTTCACCGTGTGCGAAAGCTATTACGACGCGATCAAGTCTGCCAGCCCGTCAAAGATCGAAGCGATTGATATGGGACGGCGCGGCCTGCATGACGAAGGTGCGGAACTGTTGAAAAACAAGCTGGTGGAATATGTCGAGGTCGATGAAAGCACGGCGCGCCGGTTGTTCACCCTGATCTGCGTCCTTCACGTGCGAAGCTGAGACACGTGATGACCGCTCTTCCTTCCAGCATTCTCTTCGTCTGCAGTGAAAACGCCCTGCGCTCGCCCATGGCCGAAGCGCTGACGAAACACCGTCTTGGGACATCGGTTTTCGTGGATTCCGTCGGTGTCCGTGATGGCGAGCTGGACCCGATGGCCATTGCGGTGATGGATGAAATCGGTGTCGACATGTCACGGCACCAGTCAAAGCGTCTGGATGACCTGATGGATACCTCTTTCGAGGTCATTGTGACGTTGTCGCCGGAAGCGCAGCACAAGGCGATTGAGCTGACGCGTGTTACGGCGTCGGAGGTGGAGTACTGGCCGACCCCGGACCCGTCGGTCGCCGAGGGGCATCGCGACGCCCGGCTTCTGGCCTATCGTGATTTGCGCGATTACCTGATCAAGCGCATCGAGGCGCGCTTCATCGGGACCGAATGACGTTGCGACCGTTGTCAGGCTGTTGAATCCTGTCGCTATATTGAACTATTACCTAAAGCCCTTGACCTTACGCCTGCAAAACCGCACTTTCCCGCCAAATGTGAAACGCGCCAGGAGATATAATGGCAAAAGAAGAACTTATGGAATTTTCGGGCACCGTTCTCGAACTTCTCCCGAACGCAATGTTCCGGGTGAAGCTTGATAACGAACACGAAGTCCTCGCCCATACATCGGGCAAGATGCGCAAGAACCGCATCCGTGTGCTCGCAGGTGACCGCGTCAACGTTGAGATGACGCCGTACGACCTGACCAAGGGCCGCATCACCTTCCGCTTCAAATAAGCGCCATGGTCCGGACGTCCGGGCCGCAGAGGCTTGTCCTCGCATCGGCATCACCGCGCCGTGTCGAGTTACTTGCCCAGATCGGTATCGTCCCCGACGAGATCGTTCCCGCTGATATAGATGAGACACCGCAGCGTCGTGAGGAACCGGGGCCGCTGGCGAAGCGTCTTGCCCTGGGTAAAGGGGAGGCCATCGCATCCGTACATCCTGACGCCTGGGTGCTGGCAGCCGATACCGTTGTCGGGCTCGGGCGACGCATACTCGGCAAACCGGAAAACCAGGACGAAGCGCGGCGCTTCCTGTCCATGCTCTCCGGGCGGCGGCACCGCGTTTTTGGTGGCGTGACGGTCATTTCACCCGGCGGCAGGGCATCGCGGCGGCTGGTTGTTACCACCGTCAGTTTCAAGCGGCTTGAGACGGCGGAGATCGATTCCTACCTCGACAGCGGGGAATGGGAAGGCAAGGCCGGCGGCTACGCGATCCAGGGCCTCGCCGGCGGTTTTGTGCGCAGCATCAACGGATCGTATTTCAACGTTGTCGGATTACCACTTTACGAAACACTCTCGCTTTTGCGAGGATCGGGTTTTGTTGTACCTGTAGCGTCACCCTCCGGATGAGACATTCATGAGCCAGGAACTATTTATAAACGTCATGTCGGCCGAAGTACGCGCCGCGCTGATGGACGACGCTGTTCTGATCGACCTGATCGTCGAGCGCCGCGAACGTGCGAGCGTCGTCGGCAATATCTACCTCGGTCGTGTCGAGCGGGTCATGAAGGGGATGGAGGCCGCGTTTGTCGATATCGGTCTCGGTAAATCCGGTTTCCTCGGGCTGGACGATAACCGCCGCGGTAACGGAGAAACATCGGCGCCCGTGCACGAGGGCGAAGCGATCCTGGTGCAGGTCACGAAGGATGCAATCGGCACCAAGGGCGTGCAGTTGTCGCGCCGGTTGACCCTGCCGGGTCGCTCGCTGGTCTATGCGCCGAGCCAGGACCGGGTGATGATATCGCGCCAGATCGAAGACGAGGCCGAGCGTGAGCGCCTGACCGCCCTGATGGCGGGTATCGCGGAGGAGGGCGAAGGCTATATCCTGCGGACGGCCTCCGTCGGGGCTACCGGCGAAGAGCTGGCCGCCGATCGTGCCGAGTTGCTGGACTCATGGCAGTCGATCGAAGATGCGCAGGCGACGATCAAGGCGCCGTCCTGCCTGCATGCGGATATCGACCCGGTATTGCGGGTGCTGCGTGACCATGCGCTGGACAGTATCGACCGTATTCATGTCGATGACGGGGCTGCGGCTGAGTCTGCGCGCAAGTTCTGTGAACGGGTGATGCCGGGTATGGCGGAGCGGGTGACGCTTCATTCAGGTCCGCAGCAGATGTTCGAGCAATACGGCATCGAGGAAGAAATCGAACGCGCCTGCAAACGCCGCGTCGATCTGCCGTCCGGCGGCGGGCTGGTAATCGAGAGCACCGAGGCACTGACCTCCATTGATGTGAATTCGGGGCGCTTCGATGCGGCGTCCGACCTGGAACAGATGGCGCTCCGGACCAATTCCGAAGCCGCGAAGGAGGCCGCACGTCATATCCGCCTGCGGAACCTTTCAGGGCTGATCGTGATCGACCTGATCCATATGGAAAGCGACGATCACTGGAATACCGTTATCGACATTCTCGACGACGTGACGGGGCGGGACAGGAACCCG
>CAJQLI010000312.1 GCA_905479125.1 uncultured Alphaproteobacteria bacterium
GGCCCGCCCGGCGCGGGCAAGACGACCATGATGGACGTCGTGACCGGCAAGACCCGCCCGGATGAGGGAGAGGTTGTGTTCCAGGGACTGACCGATCTCACACGACTCGATGAAACGGCGATCGCGCAGCTCGGTATTGGCCGGAAGTTTCAAAAGCCCACTGTGTTCGAAAACCATACCGTGTTCGAAAACCTGGAACTGGCCCTTAAAGCCGATAAATCCGTTCGGAAGTCTCTGTTTTTCCGGCTCAATGCGGAGCAGCTGGAGCGGATCGATGAGGTGCTCGGCATTATTGCGCTGGGCCCGGACCGGGAACGTCAGGCTGGGGAATTATCACATGGACAGAAACAGTGGCTCGAAATCGGCATGCTGCTCATGCAGGACCCTGACGTCCTGTTGGTGGATGAACCTGTCGCCGGCATGACCGATGCCGAAACCGAACAGACGGCCGATCTGCTGCGCCAGATAACAGCGCAGAACCGGTCGGTGGTGGTGGTTGAGCACGATATGGAATTCGTCCGGGCGCTGAACACCCGTGTCACCGTGATGCATGAAGGCTCGGTGCTTGCCGAAGGCTCGCTCGACACCGTTCAGAACAATGAACGTGTCATCGAAGTTTATCTGGGGCGCTGACGATGCTGAATGTCAAAGGAATCGATCTTTTCTATGGTGCCAGCCAGGCGCTGCGCAATATCGATGTGACCGCCAAAGTCGGATCAGTCACCTGTGTTCTGGGGCGGAACGGGGTCGGCAAGACCAGCCTCCTGCGGTCGATCGTCGGGCAGGAGAAAGTCCGGTCAGGCAGCATAGAATGGGAGGGTCGCGAAATTACCCGGCTGGCGTCCTACGACCGTGCTTCCGCCGGGATTGCCATCGTCCCGCAGGGGCGTGAGATTTTCCCGTTGCTGACGGTCGAAGAAAACCTGAAGACGGGGTTCGCCGCCGTACCGCGCAAAGACCGGTTTATCCCCGACGAGATTTTCGATCTGTTTCCCGTGCTTAAAGATATGCTCGGGCGTCGTGGCGGTGATCTGTCCGGCGGCCAGCAGCAGCAACTGGCGATCGGCCGCGCTCTGGTCACGCGCCCGAAACTTTTGCTGCTGGATGAACCGACAGAGGGTATCCAGCCGTCGATTATCAAGGATATCGGCGAAGTTATCCGCTCGTTGGCCGCCCGGGGCGATATGGCGATCCTGCTTGTCGAGCAGTATTTCGATTTCGCCTGCGAACTGATGGACGAATATATCGTCCTTGACCGGGGCGAGGTAGTGATTGCCGGTGCCGCTTCGGATATGGTGGAATCCGATGTACGCCGATATCTCACCGTCTGAAAACGCCGCTCCGGTCCCCGCAGGAGTTCCCCTGCGCCGCTGGGCTGACGGTGCGGCAGAGGTGCGCTTTGCGCTGATCGGGGGCGAAACGCGGCTGCGCCATCTGTATCAGTCCGATCCATGCCGTGTTTTGTTTCCGCGCCAGGCTGCGGGGGCGCCCAAAGAAGCGGTGATCGTGACCACATCGGGTGGCGTTGTGGGCGGCGACCGCCTGCGGTTTGAAATCGGCGCGACGGCGGGTTGCGTCGCGACAGTGACCACTCAGGCTGCCGAAAAAATTTACCGCGCGGCAGGCGCCAATTCAGAGATCGATGTGACGGTCAGCGCGCAGAATTGCGAGTTTCTGGAATGGATGCCGCAGGAAACAATCCTGTTTGACGGCGCCCGGCTACGCCGCCGGACACAGCTAGAACTTCATGGCACGGCCCGTGTCCTTGCTGGTGAAATCGTCGTGTTCGGCCGTCGGGCGCGTGATGAAAAATTTACCTACGGGTTTCTGCACGATGACTGGCGGGTGTTTCAGGATGGTCGCCTGGTCTGGGCAGACGCGATGCATCTCAACGGCGATATCGGCGCCGGGATTGCAAATGTTCACGCTTTTGACGGAGCGGCAGCCGTTGCGACTGCCGTCTACTGCGCACCCGATGCGGCCGCGTGCCTCGAAGCCGCCCGGGACCTGATCGGGCCGGGCGGTGCCAGCTGTGTCGACGGTATCCTCGTCGTCCGGCTGGTCAATGCCGATGCAGCGGCGCTGCGGGCCGACTTTGCGCAATTCTGGAAAATGTTCCGATATGAAACTGCCGGTTTGCCGGCGATCCTGCCACGGGTCTGGGAAGTATAGGGAGAATAGAAATGCAACTCTCACCACGCGAAAAAGACAAACTGCTGGTCGCGATGGCGGCGATTGTCGCGCGCAAACGGTTGGAGCGGGGCGTTAAGCTCAACCATCCTGAAGCCATTGCGCTGATCACAGATTATGTTGTTGAAGGTGCTCGGGATGGACGCAAGGTCGCGGAATTGATGCGTGATGGCGCGACGGTAATTTCGCGCGCCCAGGTCATGGACGGCATCGCCGAGATGATCCCCGAGATCCAGGTCGAAGCTACTTTCCCGGACGGGACCAAGCTGGTCACTGTTCACGAACCGATCCGCTGAGGAGCTTACCATGAAACCCGGAGAAATCATCACCGCCCCCGGCATGCTGACCCTGAACGCGGGCCGCGAAACGCTGGAGCTTGAAATCTCGAATACCGGCGACCGACCGATACAGGTCGGCTCCCACTATCATTTTTATGAAACCAATGAAGGTCTGTCCTTCGACCGTGAGGCCGCGCGCGGGTTCCGGCTCGATATCCCGGCGGGAACGGCTGTCCGGTTCGAGCCCGGTCAGACCCGGTCGGTGCAGCTTGTCGCCTATGCAGGCGACCGGATCGTCAGCGGTTTTAACGCAAAGATCAACGGAAAGCTGGAGGGCTGAGCCATGGCATATGAAATTGAACGGAGCGCCTATGCCGACATGTTTGGCCCCACCACCGGCGACAAGGTCCGTCTGGCCGACACCGACCTGATCATCGAGGTCGAAGATGACCGGACGGTCTACGGCGAAGAGGTCAAATTCGGCGGTGGCAAGGTTATCCGCGACGGGATGGGACAATCCCAGGTCACGCGCGCCGGAGGGGCGGTCGACACCGTGATCACCAACGCGCTGATCGTCGACCATACCGGCATCTACAAGGCGGATATCGGTCTGAAAGATGGGCGGATTGCCGGGATTGGCAAGGCGGGAAACCCGGATATTCAGCCCGGTGTCGATATCATCGTCGGCCCCGGAACTGAAGCGATCGCGGCGGAGGGCAAGATTGTGACGGCAGGCGGGCTCGACGTTCATATCCATTTTATCTGCCCGCAGCAGATCGACGATGCGCTCTATAGCGGCATGACGACGATGATGGGCGGCGGTACCGGCCCGGCGGCCGGCACCAATGCCACGACCTGCACACCCGGACCCTGGCATCTCGCGCGGATGCTCCAGGCGGCGGAAGCGTTTCCGATGAATCTCGGATTTTTCGGCAAGGGCAACGCATCGACGCCTGAGGCACTGGAAGAACAGATCAATGCCGGAGCTTGCGCGCTCAAACTGCATGAAGATTGGGGCACGACACCAGCTGCCATCGATACCTGTCTCGGCGTTGCGGACGACATGGACGTGCAGGTACTGATCCATTCCGACACGCTGAACGAATCCGGTTTTGTCGAAGATACGGTTGCCGCCTTCAAGGGGCGGACCATCCATGCCTTCCATACCGAAGGCGCAGGGGGCGGACATGCGCCCGACATTATCAAAGTGTGTGGCGAACCGAACGTGATCCCGTCATCGACCAACCCGACACGCCCGTTCACGGTGAATACACTCGATGAGCATCTCGACATGTTGATGGTGTGTCACCACCTCGATCCGAAAATCCCCGAAGATGTGGCATTCGCCGAAAGCCGTATCCGGCGCGAAACCATCGCGGCGGAGGATATTCTGCACGACATGGGCGCGTTTTCGATCATTGCGTCCGACAGTCAGGCTATGGGCCGGGTCGGCGAGGTAATTACCCGGACCTGGCAGACCGCTGACAAGATGAAAAAGCAACGCGGCACCCTGCCGGAGGAAACCGGCGAGAACGACAATTTCCGCGTTCGCCGGTACGTTGCCAAATACACCATCAACCCGGCGATTGCCCATGGTATTGCCGAGCATGTCGGCTCTATCGAGGTTGGAAAACTGGCTGATCTCGTGCTCTGGAACCCGGCCTTTTTCGGTGCCAAGCCCGATGTCGTGCTGAAATGCGGGACGATCGCAGCCGCCCCGATGGGTGATCCGAATGCCTCTATTCCGACGCCGCAGCCGGTCCACTATCGTCCGATGTTTGGTGCCTTTGGCAAATCACTGACCGCCAGTTCGGTCACTTTCGTCAGCCAGGCGGGACTGGATGCAGGCCTGGGCGAGAAGCTCGGCCTCGATCGCCAACTGCTGGCCGTAAAGAATACGCGGGGTGGCATTGGTAAGAAATCTATGCTGCTGAACGATGCGACCCCTGAAATCGATGTCGACCCGGAAACCTATGAGGTCCGGGCGAACGGAGAATTGCTGACTTGCGAGCCGGCGGATGTGTTGCCGCTGGCACAACGCTACTTCCTGTTCTGATGCATCGCGCAACCCGAATGGCAGGACGGGGAGATTGGCCGGTCGCGGATGCCGTCGGCACGGTGGTGCTCGACTACGAAGCGCGGCATCGGCGGCGCATCCGGCTTGTTTGCGATAACGAGACGCCGGTTCTCCTCGATCTCGAAAAAGCGACGGCCTTGCGCGACGGTGACGGCCTTGCACTGGAAGGTGGCGGCTGGGTTGCCGTGCAGGCGGCAGCCGAGGACCTGGTTGAGGTGACTTGCGGATCGGCGCACGACCTGCACCGGATCGCCTGGCATCTCGGTAACCGGCATTGCCCGGCCGCAATTGAAGCTGAGTCCATCCTGATACGGCGCGACCACGTGATAGAAGAAATGCTTCGAGGGATAGGGGCTGCTGTCAAACCTGTGATGGCGCCATTCGACCCCGAACGCGGTGCCTATGACGATAAAAATCAGGTTCACGGCCATCACCATGACTGAGACCGCTGACCTCTACCGACTCCTCAGCTGGCTGTCGCCCAGTTATCCGGTTGGTGCGTTCTCCTATAGTCATGGACTTGAATATGCAGTCGAAACAGGGCGTGTTGTCACGGTCGGCGACGTTTCGGAATGGGTGACGACGGTTCTGTTGCAGGGAACTGGCCGGGTCGACGGTGTCCTGTTTCGCGAGGCCTATTCTGCTGCAGGTGCGGCAAACTGGAAGCACCTTGACGAGATTGTAGAGCTGGGGAATGCCTTTCAGGCGACATCGGAGTTCGCGCTTGAAACCCGCGCCCAGGGAAATGCCTTTATCAAGGCGACGCTTGCTGCCTGGCCTGCCGACGCCATAACCCGGGTCGAAAAGGGTGCCGTATATCCCGTTGCAGTCGCGGTTGCCTGTGCGGCTCATCATATTGACCTGGAGGCAGCGCTGCATGGGTACTTTCATGCTTTTGCGGCAAATCTCGTCTCCGCGGCGGTCCGTCTGGTGCCGCTAGGGCAGACGGACGGGCAGCTCGCCATCGCCGCGCTCGCAGATGCCGTAACGCAGGCGCATGACCAGGCGCTTACCCTTCCTCTCGACGATATCGGTTCGGCAGCGCCGCTGATCGATCTTGCGTCAATGCACCACGAAACCCAGTACACGAGGCTATTCAGATCATGAACACTTCCCCACACGGCCCTCTCCGGGTCGGGATCGGCGGCCCCGTCGGTTCCGGCAAGACAGCCCTGACTGATGCGCTCTGCAAGCATATGCGCGACCGCTACAATATCGCCGTTGTCACCAACGACATCTACACGCAGGAGGATGCCCAGTTTCTGACGCGTTCAGGCGCGCTTGCGCCGGAACGGATTGTGGGCGTCGAGACCGGCGGTTGTCCCCATACGGCGATCCGCGAGGATGCGTCAATAAATCTGGCCGCCATTGCGGATATGAATGTCCGGTTTCCCGATCTCGACATAATCATCATAGAATCCGGTGGCGACAACCTGGCGGCGACCTTCAGCCCCGAGCTTGCCGATATCACGATCTACGTCATCGACGTGTCGGCCGGTGACAAGATCCCCCGAAAGGGCGGCCCGGGGATTACCCGCTCGGACCTGCTGGTGATCAACAAAATCGATCTTGCGCCCCTGGTCGGTGCCGATCTTGACGTGATGGACCGGGATTCCCGCAAAATGCGTGGGGAAAAGCCGTTCGTCTTCACTAATATAAAGGCAGGGTTTGGCGTTGCAGAAATAGCGGACTTCGTGACGGATATCGGAGGGCTCGCCGGTACCGAGGCGACGACGCCGGTTTAGAGACGGGGCTCCCGTTTATCTATAGTCTGCTTTGGGTGTGGTCTGACATTACGTCGACCGCGGAAATCCTCCCGATCACCAACCGAAAGCGGATATCAGGTACAAGGCCGCGAATCGGGCTCTCACATGATCCCTGTCTAACAGGGTGTTTCCGCAGAGACGGGTTCGCTGCTGACTACTCGCACCGCCAATTAATCTTTCTTTCCCGTCTCCAGGAATTAATGCCCGAAAACCCCGGTATTCCCGGGCGTCAATGATTGCGATTGATGGGGACCGGCATGCATTAGGCTGTCGTCACCCTGAAGGACTATGTCGAGACCTGTGTGCCGTGTCTGCTAAGTCAGTAGTTCCGATGGGCGCCGCCGCCGTCAATCGTGACGATCGATCCGCTCATATAGGATGCCCGGGGTGATGCAAGAAACGCCACCATGTCGGCAACTTCTTCGACGAGCGCCATACGCCCGAAAGGCAGGTTCATTTCCCGTTCGACATCCTCCCAGCGATCCGGGGTACCGTATTGTTGTTCGCTGAATGTTTTCAGTTGGTCTTCAGCCCTATCGGTCCTGGTGAAGCCCGGATTCACGCCGACAATCCGGACGCCGAAATCGGGGGATTCGCTGCCGGCCGACTGCGTGAAAGCCATCAGGGCCGCGTTCCCCGTCGTCCCGATAATATAGCGGGAATTCAGGCGTTCTCCGGCATAGCCGATGATGTTGACGATGACGCCATCGGCCCGATCCTTCATGACCCGGCAAAAGGCCCGTGACAGGTTGATGTATCCGAATACCTTCAGGTCCCACGAATTGCGCCAGCCGGTTTCATCGGTTTCAACAAGGCTGCCGCTTGCGGCGGCACCGGCATTGTTGATCAGGATGTCAACGTCCCGGCACGCCTCGAACAATGCCTCCTGATCTTCCGATGACGACAAATCAGCGACATGAACGCGGATGTCGGCTCCCGGCACATCAGCTATAATTTCGGTCGCGACCCGGTCAAGCGCATCGCCGTCCCGCGACGCGATGTCGACCGCGCAACCCTCGGACGCGAGAGAGATTGCGATGGCCTTGCCGATCCCCTTGCTCGCGCCGGTAACTAGTGCCCGCTTTCCGCCAAGGTGAAGCTCCATAGTCGCCTAGAGCTCTTCGGTGTCGAAATCGGCCGGCATGATGATTTCCAGCAATTCGCAGTCGTCGGAATATCCGAGAACGGTGTGTTTGATATTGGGCGGCTGCAACCAACTCGATCCCTCACGCATTATCACTTCTTCACCGTCATACTCGCCCTTCATCCAGCCCTTCAGGCAATAGAGGAACTGGAACTGAACGTCGTGTGTATGACGCTTCGAGACTTCTTCCGGAACGAACGGCGGGACGAGCTTTATCACGTGGGCCCGAACCATGCCGTGGGTCGCCTCGACCATGCCGAGGTCGCGGTATTCGGCATAGGCGCGCAGCCCGGCCTCGAACGAATTTTCCTCAAGGTGGCTGCAGGTGAATTTCTGCGCCTGTTGCGTATTCTGATCGGTCATTTTTCTATCCGTTCCTGTTTCAGGCAGCCGCGCCGCGCGGGCGCAGTTCGATGAGGTCATTTGCGCAATTATCACTCGACAGCAGCGCAAAGCCGACAGCTTCTGCGACCTCCTCTGGCGTCAGGGGCTCGAACTTTCGTGCACTGACCGCAGCGAGGACGGCGGGATGATCGCTGTTGTCGCGGATGTCTGTATCGACCATGCCCGGTGCGATTTCACTGACCTGGATTCCTTTGGCC
>CAJQLI010000313.1 GCA_905479125.1 uncultured Alphaproteobacteria bacterium
GTCTGAAAGGATACCAGCTCAACGCGTGCCACGCGATGAACGAAGCAAAAAGGCAACAACACAGGCAAGAACAGATGCAGCAGGTCCCCAAAAAGGGGACGCCCACAGCAAGCAAATGCCCCTCCTCCAGGCTGAACAAACCGGGTGCTTTGGCATGCAAAATTTCGAACAACGCGGCCCCCGGATGTAGAGCGCTGGCACATAAGGGATGGAAAAAACTTTCAGGCAACGCGAAGGACGTCGGTGCCGGCCCCGTCGGCAATATTTGGGCGATCAGCAACGCCGGTGAAGCAAAGCGTTTTTCCTTTGGCAAGTGGATTGGGCTGAAGAAGAAAGGAACGCGTATCGACGCCGGGCGAAAAGGCCTGGCGTGTATGGTTGGCGCCAATTCGGAGGCCTACTGCTTTAAGACAGGCGGGGGACAAAAGTTGCCCGGCAAAGTGACCGATATCGGTGTCGGGCCAAAGGGCGAGATCTGGGCGCTCAACGCCAAAAAGGCGAATTGCAATTATGGTATCCAGAAATGGACCGGCAAAAAGTGGGAAAAAATATCCGGTGGCGCGGTCCGTTTAGATGTCGACCCCAAGGGCATGCCATGGGTGATCAACTCGAACAACAATATCTTCCGATACGATGGCCGCAAGTGGCACCAGCTTATCGGCAGTGCCTGGGATATCGGCATCGGCGCCAATGGGGATGTATGGGTCATCGGCTCGGATTACGCCCCCTATAAATATGACGGCAAGTACTGGGTCCGCACCCCCGGGCAGCTGGGCAGTATCAGCGTTCAGGCAGACGGCAAGCCGGTAGGGACAGATTCGCAAGGCAACGTTTACATGCAGTAGCGGGGGTCTGCCGCGCGCCGCGTCAGCACTCTCCGTTATCGTTCTCCGCCCGCGCGCGGAGACTGTCCAGCGTGTGCTCGGTTCCCGGCGTAAAGGCCGGGCATGGGCGGTAATCGGGGTCGGCAATGACACAGCCGACGCCGCAGATCAGGAACGACCTCCGCGCTACTGCATCATTGAACCAGAGCCGCCCGCCCGGCGTCGCGATATAACCATCTATGCCTTCCTCGATATCGCTGTCCAGGTCACCCCAGGATGGCGCTTCGGTATCAGCGTCGCGGTCATAAGCGCCATGCGTATGCCACGACGCCAGGACTTCAAACCCGGCAGGTGCCTCCCCGGGGTGGCAACTATCGGCATTACCCGGCTGCGCCAGAATGGCGGCAAGGTTTCCCTTGCCATCCACACCGAACAGCCCGCAATACTCGATACCTTCTCTGATCGAGCGCGGTTGCAGCCAGTCGAAATACGTGGCCGCGAAAATGTCGAGTTCCCCGGTCAGGTCGCTGCGGTCCTGCGCTGCGCCTGGTAGAGCGAACAGCCCGACCGAAAAGCAGAAAGCGACGGCCAAGACGGTCCGTAAACCGCCCGTCAATCGAGCATGTCGGCGCAGCCCGCCCGCGTCGCCCAGTATTCCCAGGCGCGGTAAAAGGCCTTGTGATCGGGGTCCATGTCCTGGCGCAGGGCGACCTCGCCCTCAGACAATGGCTTCAGACCGCCGAACTGCAGGGCGGTGGTGAGAATTTTGGCGTTGCGCGGCAGCATCACAGAAACGCGTACGACCTCCGACAGGTTACGCCCGGTCGCGGCAAACCCGTGGCCGCGCATCAGCACGATGCGGCGCGATACCAGCGCTTCGGCCAGGTCGCGCCCCTGATCCATGTTGACCACCAGCAGCGTGGTATCGCCGAACCTGTCGGCGATATCCCAGACCGGCGGCTTCGGTCCCATCAGCCCGGCAGAATGAATAACCGGCAGCAGGGGCTGGCTCGTGATCGTGAACGGCAGCACTTCCTCGGCATGGCTGTGGACAACCGCGTTCACGTCGGGGTTCAGCTCGTAGGTCGCACCGTGGATGAACCGCTCCAGATAGGGATTGCGTGAATCCCCGTCGACCGGCGTGCCGTCGAGTTCGAATTCCATGATGTCCGAGCGCTGCACCAGCTCAGGACTGCGCGAACATGACAGGTAATAGCGGTCCGGGTTGTTCGGATTGCGGACACTGACATGACCGTAAGCGTCGACCACGTTCTCGTTGGCCAGTATCCGGTTGGCAACGACAAGGTCGCGCAGCAGCGGTTCGATATCGACCATCGTGTTACCTCTTTATATCCCGGTTGCCGCCGGCAACGGGTCACGCCCGCAGATCATATCGGCGGCTTTCTCGGCGATCATGATGACCGGCGCGTTGGTCGCTCCCGCGATCAGGTCCGGCATCACCGAGGCATCGACGACACGCAGGTTTTGAACCCCGCGCACCCGCAATTCGGCATCGACCACCGCCATCGGGTCGTTATCCGCCCCCATTTTGCAGGTCCCGACCGGATGATGCACCGTGATCATGGTCTTGCGGACATGGGCATCGAGATCAGCATCGGTCTGGGCCTTCGCGCCGGGCGCAAGTTCATCACCGGCGAAATCCTTCAACGCGTCAGAGCCCACCAGATCACGGATCATCCGCAGGCCGCGCCGCATCACGCCCCATTCCTCGTCGGTGCCGAGGAAGTTCTGGTGAATTTCAACCGCGTCGCGTGGGTCGGCAGAGGAAAGCGACAGATGGCCGCGGCTGGTCGGGCGCATCGGCATCACGCGGACCGAGAACGAATCCGCGAATGCCTTCTTGAACGGCGGCAGCCACGGCGACGCCGTCGTGGTGGCCCCCATCCAGAATAATAATTGCAGGTCTGGGGTCGGCTCGCTCGCCCGCGATTTAAGAAACGCCGTAATGCCAAACGGCAGATCGGCGGCGAAACCGCCCTTTCCTAGATAGGCCTTGGCCAGCGCTAGGACAACGCGGTCGAGCCGCATATTTTTCTGGAACGGCCCGCCCGATTTGCGCCGGAAGACCAGCGCCGAGGACGTATGATCGCTGAGGTTTTTCCCCACGCCGGGCAGATCCGCAACAACATCAATCCCATGCGCACGGAGCTCTGCCGCGTCGCCGATACCGGACAGCATCAGCATCTGCGGCGAATTGATCGAGCCGCCCGCAAGGATCACCTCACCCGCGCTGGCCGAGACGGTGTTGCCACCCTTCGTATAGGTGATACCGGTCGCCCGCCTACCGTCCATGTCGATGCGCGATACAAGCGCACCGGTTGCCACCGTCAGGTTGGGCCGCTTCAGCGCCGGGCGCAGGTAGGCGGCGGCCGCACTCCACCGGCGGCCGTTGCGCAGCGTCATCTGCATCCGCGCAAAACCTTCCGGATTGGCGCCATTATAATCTTCCGTATAGGGATACTGACCGTCCCGCCCGGCTTTGAGAAAAGCATCGCAGAGCGGGTCCTCGAAGGTCGACCGGCGCGTCGTCAGCGGCCCCCCGGTCCCGCGATGAGCATCCGCGCCACCTTCCCAATCTTCGGCGCGCTGGAAATAGGGCAGCACGTCCGCATGGGACCAGCCCGGCAGGCCGAACGAGGCCCATCGGTCGTAATCCGCCGGATGGCCGTGATAATACGCCATCGCATTGATCGACGACGAACCGCCGATGACTTTGCCGCGGGCGCATTCAATCCGCCGGTCACCCATTTCGGCAGACGGCTGGGCGAAATACATCCAGTCATGCATCCGTTTTTTAAGCAGCTGCCCCCAGCCGAGCGGAATATGGATCCACGGGTTCCG
>CAJQLI010000314.1 GCA_905479125.1 uncultured Alphaproteobacteria bacterium
GTAGAGCGGACGAGCTGGAAGGAAAAACTTTATCAGGTTGTTGTGAACATCCTGCCCATGGGGCTGATCGTCTTTATGGTGATCGGCTTTATCGTTCTCGGATGGGCGACGCCGTCGGAGTCCGCCTCGTTCGGTGTGGTCGGTGTTGTAATCCTCGCCGCCGCGTTCGGCGTGTTCACATGGGAATCGTTTCGCACCTCGCTGATCGGTACGATCCGTGTCGTCGGGATGGTCTTCTTTATCCTGATGAATTCGACTGTATTCAGTCAGCTGCTGTCTCTTTCGGGCGCAAGCCGCGGACTGGTCCAGTGGGCGACGGCGTTCGACGTTCCACCGCTGGTGATTCTGGGCGTTATGTTCCTGGTTCTGATCATGCTCGGCATGTTCATGGACCCGGTCTCCATGATGCTGATAACGGTGCCGATCTTCTATCCGATTGCGACGCAGCTCGGATATGATCCGGTCTGGTTCTCCCTGATCGTTCTGATGGCGCTGGAGATGAGCGCAACCACACCACCATTTGGATTGTTATTATTTATAATGATGGGAATGGTGAAGGGGACGACGCTCTGGCAGGTCGCCATCGCTGCGGCGCCCTACCTGCTCTGCGATCTGATCCTCGTGGGCATTCTGATTGCGGCACCTGGACTGGCCCTGTATTTGCCAAGTTTGATGAATTAGCGAGGCTCAGGGAAAGTTTCTACACAACAGTCAGGCATTTTTTCTGCCATGACGGTTTTCGTCTCCGCGCACCGGGAGTAAGGTGCGCGGAGATTTTTTTTGACACTAACCAGACAATTCGGGGGACCCCAGCATGGTCATGAAACCGCGCGACCGTATCGACTATTCAGCCATGGCAGACCGCAAACCTCTGAAGCTGCCGGACGGCAAGCGGGTCGCGGTCTGGGTGATCGTGAATATCGAAAACTGGGATGTTGAGAAGCCGATGGCGCGGACCGTTCTGCCGCCGCCGGGTGGTCAGGTTCATATTCCGGATATCCCGAATTGGTCGTGGCAGGAATACGGTATGCGGGTCGGCTTCTGGCGTTTCCATGAAGCGCTGACGTCCCGCGGTATCCCGGCGACGCTTTCCCTGAACGGGTCGGTGTGCACCCAGTATCCACGTCTCGCCCAGGCGGCGCATGATGCCGGGTGGGAATTTCTCGGGCATGCCTATCACCAGCGTCCCACTCACCTGATCGAAGACCAGCAGGCCGATATCAAGGCAACGATGGATGCCATCGAGAAATTTACCGGCAAACCGCCGCGTGGCTGGATGGGCCCCGGGTTGACCGAAACGTTCGACACGCCGGATTACCTGAAGGAAGCCGGCATCGAATACGTCGCGGATTTCCCGATGGATGATCAGCCGTTCGAGGTCAGAACCGAACACGGACCGCTGGTGTCCATTCCCTATACCGTCGAGCTGAACGATATTCCGATGATGATCGTGCAGCATCATAAAGCGGAAGAATTCTACGACCGCTGCATGGATAATTTCGAACGTCTATATCAGGAAGGCGAAGACAATGCCCGTGTAATGGCGATTGCCGTGCATCCCTATATTTCCGGCACGCCGTTCCGCATCAAGTATTTCGAAAAGGTCCTTGATGAGATTTCGAAATATGATGATGTAGCACTGTGGACCGGTGGTCAGGTCAGTGACTGGTATAAGTCGGTTACTTGAAGACTGTCAGTCGGTTGACAGGGGACAGCATCCGCCTGAGGCTTGCCCGAACGGATAAAGATGAAGGGGGGTGCGCATGTCTGCGATGATCGGGCAATCGCCACTGCGGAAAGAGGACCTGCGCCTCCTGTCCGGGCGGGGACAATACGCTGATGACACCAACGTCGATGGACAGGCTCACGCGTTCATGGTCACGTCCGTTCACGCCCATGCGAATATCCGGGGGATTGATATGGCTGCTGCAAAGGCAGCCCCCGGGGTCCTGGACGTTCTGACCGGCGCCGACTGGCTCGCCGACGGGCTCGGCCCGATACCGCATAATCTTGGTTTTTCGAGCCCGCCCGATATCGCCTTGCAGAACCGCGACGGTACCGACCGGTTCGCGGCACCGCATTTTCCCCTGCCTGCAGATCGGGCACGGCATGTCGGTCAGCCGATAGCGATGGTTGTTGCAGAAACGTTTTCGCAAGCCCGGTTCGCAGCAGAACTCGTTGAGGTTGATTATGTCCCGCTCGATCCGGTGATCGATACGGACATTGCCGCCGACCCGGCGGCGGAAGTCGTCTGGCCCGATCATGGCTCGAATATCGCCATAGATGCCGATGTGAACCAACCGGCAGAAACGGCGGCGATCCTTGATGATGCTGCGCATGTGATCCGCCTCAAAACCCAGCTCAGCCGGGTAGCGGGCGTGCCGATGGAGCCGCGCTCTGCTGTCGGCAATATTGATGATTCCGGTCGCTATATTCTGCAGACTACCGCCGGCAGTATCTATCGCTTCAAAAGCGAACTCGCGGGCCTGTTTGGTGTCGAGGAAGACCTGGTCCGCGTCGTAATCCGCGATGCCGGTGGCTCTTACGGTCCGAGAAATGCGCTGTATGTCGAGCATCCGCTGGTGCTGTGGGCGGCACGGCGTCTCGCCCGGCCCGTTAAATGGACCGCGGACCGCACCGAAACAATGCTCACCGACTACCAGGCGCGCGACCTCGTAATTGAAGCGGCGCTTGGTTTCGATGCCGATGGCAGGTTGCTTGCGCTGCATACACAGAACACGTCGAATATCGGGGCGTTTTCGGCGTCATGGATTCCGCTGGTGAAGGGGATCATGATCATGACCGGGCTTTACCGTATTCCCGATGTCTCTGCCCGGGCGGTCGCGGTTCAGTCCACGACCCCGCCGACCTACCCTTATCGCAGTGCGGGCCGGCCGGAGGTCATGTATGCGCTGGAGCGTATGATGGACATGGCGGCGGAAGCAACGGGGCTGGACCGTATCGAGATTCGTCGCCGCAACGTGATTACCCCGGCCGATTTTCCCTATGACAACGGTTTCGGGCTGACCCACGAATCCGGGGACTATCCGCAGGCGCTTGAAGCGGCGGTTGATCTGTCGGACTGGGACGGATTTCCGGCGCGCCGGGAAGATGCTGCAAAACGCGGCCTATTGCGCGGCATCGGTATCGCCAACTATGCCGACCTGTCGACAGGCTATCCGCGTGAGTGGACGCAGATCGATGTGCGTCCCGAGGGTGATATCATTGTTCAGATCGGAAC
>CAJQLI010000315.1 GCA_905479125.1 uncultured Alphaproteobacteria bacterium
CGCGTTCAGGAAATTTCGGAAATCACCCGGGGGCTGAAAACCCTGGCCAAAGAGCTGGGGGTGCCGGTAATCGCGCTCTCGCAGCTCAGTCGAGCGGTGGAACAACGCGAAGACAAACGCCCGCAGCTTGCCGATCTTCGTGAATCAGGGTCGATCGAGCAGGATGCCGACGTGGTGATGTTCATCTATCGCGATGAATATTACATGCATCGTCAGGAACCCTCCCGAAAAGCGACCGACACGAATGAATCGTTCAATCAGGCCTACATGTTGTGGGAAGAGAACATGAGCAATGTGCGTGGCCGCGCTGAAGTGATCATCGCCAAACAACGCCATGGCCCAACCGGTACCGTACATCTCCGCTTTTATCCCGAAGCCACGAAATTCGATAATCTGGAAGATGACGACGATATGGGCGATCCGCGCGACTCGGGGGGCGCTCCGCCACCGGGAGACGTTCCGTTCTGACGGCTGAAACCATTCGCTATCCCGGCGCGGTCCTCACTATCGACCTGGACGCGATCGCCGATAACTGGCGTACGCTGTCGTCGATCACCGCCCCCGGCGCGTGTGGCGCCGTCGTAAAGGCGGACGGCTATGGGCTGGGGCTCGAAAAAGTCAGCAAAGCCCTCAGCGCAGCGGGGTGTACGACGTTCTTTGTCGCAACTATCGATGAAGGCATCGCCCTTCGCACGGCGGTTGGCAGCGCACCGGTCATATATGTGCTGAACGGCATGATGGGCGGTGACACGGCGGGCGAATTCACGTCACATGGCCTGACACCGGTTCTGAATACACCCGGTGACATCTCACTTTGGGCCGCTCACAGCCGCCGCATCGGTGGTGCCAGCGCTATATTGGCACTGGATACCGGCATGCATCGCCTCGGCCTGACACCGGCAGAGGTTCAGGATCTGGCAGGCGCATCGGACCGGCTAGACGGGATCAGTATCGACTACGTGATGAGCCATCTCGCCTGCGCCGAAGATTCCGGTCACCCAATGAACGACGAGCAGCGCCACCGCTTCGATGCCTTGCGGAACACCCTGACCGCAGCACCGGCATCGTTGGCAAATTCAGGAGGCATATTTCTGGGCCCTGCGTTCCACTACGATCTCGCACGTCCGGGCGCTGCGCTCTATGGTGTTTCACGCGCGACGGGCGCACCGAACAAAATGAAACAAGTAGTTGGTTTAAAAGGAAAAATCCTGCAGGTCCGTGTCGTTGACAGCGAATCGACCGTTGGCTACGGTGCGACAAGATCGGTACCGGCAGGCAGTCGTCTGGCGACCGTAGCGGCCGGGTATGCGGACGGATACCTGAGATCGCTGGGCAATAGCGGACATGGCTACGCCGCGGGCGTAAAAATTCCGGTTGTAGGACGTGTTTCCATGGACCTCATCACCTTTGATATTACCTCCGTGCCGTCCGGTGCACTCGCACCGGGTGACGACATCGAGATGATCGGCGAACATCAGACAGTGGACGATCTCGCAGACGAGGCCGCCACCATCGGCTATGAAATTCTCACTTCTCTGGGGCAACGCTATACCCGCAAATATGTCGGCGGTGACGCCGCATGAGTTTGATCCCCGCCATTGGACGTGTTTTTCTGAGCTTCCTGGCATCGACCGGCCGTCTTGCCATGTTTGCCGGGGTGAGCGTCAGCCACATCTTCCGCCCCCCGTTTTATCCGCACCTGCTTCTTCGCCAGATCATCGAGATCGGATACTACTCACTGCCGGTCGTAGGTCTTACCGCCGTCTTTACCGGCATGGTGCTGGCGCTGCAGAGCTATACCGGTTTCGCCCGTTTTAACGCCGAAGGCGCCGTCGCGACGGTCGTCGTGCTGTCAATTACCCGCGAACTTGCACCGGTCCTGACAGGCCTGATGGTCGCAGGCCGTATCGGTGCGGCAATGGCGGCAGAAATCGGTACCATGCGGGTTACCGAGCAGATCGACGCCCTGTCGACACTTGCAACCAACCCCTACAAGTACCTGATCGCCCCCAGGCTTCTGGCGGCGCTGATCATGTTGCCCTGCTGTGTTCTCATCGCAGATATCATCGGTGTTTATGGCGGTTACCTTGTTGCCGTTCACAAGCTCGACTTCAACCCGGCCGTTTATCTTAAGAACAGCTGGCAGTTCCTCGAGCTCGTAGACGTCATATCCGGGCTGGTTAAGGCCGGTGTCTTCGGATTTCTGATCGCCCTGATGGGCTGTTACCACGGATTTTATTCGAAGGGTGGCGCACAGGGTGTTGGCTCCGCGACAACGAACGCGGTTGTATCGGCATCAATCCTGATCCTCGGTTTCAATTACCTGATCACCGAAGCATTTTTCTCGCAATGAACGGTCGCCCGGTCAAAATCGCCCTTCGTGGCCTGACCAAATCCTTCGGGAAAAAGCATGTCCTGCGCGATCTGGACCTCGATATATACGAAGGCGAATCCATCGCCGTGATCGGCGCGTCGGGAACCGGAAAATCTGTCCTGTTGAAAAACATCGTCGGAATTCTGACGCCCGATTCAGGGTCCATCAAAATCGACGGCGAAGAAGTCACCGGGCTCAGCGGTAATGCCCGCGACCGGGTCAATCGCAAGCTCGGTATGTTGTTCCAGGGGGCGGCATTATTCGATTCCCTCCCGCTCTGGGAGAACGTGGGATTCGGCCTGATGTCGGCACATGGTGTCAGCCGCGCCGATGCCCGCATCGCAGCGATAGAGCGGCTCAGACAGGTTGGACTGGACGAAGACAGCGCAGACCGGTTTCCGGCAGATATTTCCGCAGGTGCGCAGAAACGTGTCGGACTGGCACGGGCGATCGCAACCGAACCCGAGATCCTGTTTTTCGACGAACCGACAACCGGCATTGATCCGATCATGGGCGATGTCATCGATAAACTGATCGTCAAATCCGTGAAGGAGCTTGGCGCGACTGCGCTGACTATCAGCCACGACATGGACAGCGCTCGGAGGATTGCCGACAAGATCGCGATGATCCACGAGGGAAAAATCGCATGGGTTGGTGATGTCGCGAAAATCGACAATAGCGGTAATGAAATCGTCGACCAGTTTATCCACGGCAGAGTCGACGGGCCAATGTCCGCCTCCCTGCTCGGCACCCCGGCGGCCTGACCAGATGGCCAAGAAATCAGCGGTGTTCGCTTGTCAAAGCTGCGGTGCCACGTATAGCAAGTGGCAGGGCCAGTGCGATGGCTGTAGTGGCTGGAACAGCATCACCCAGGAGGCATCGGCCGACAACACCCCGAAAGGGCTTGGTGCCGGTCGAGGAAGCCGGATTGATTTCGTTCCGCTGGATGGCGAAAGCGTTCGCCCGCCACGGCTGACCACGGGTCTTGCCGAATTCGACCGGGTAACAGGTGGTGGCCTGGTCCCCGGATCGGCGCTGCTTGTCGGCGGTGATCCCGGCATCGGGAAATCGACCATCCTGCTTCAGGTCGCCGCCGCAATCTCCAGAAGCGCATCCTGCGCCTATATTTCCGGCGAGGAAGCCGTCGACCAGGTCCGGATGCGCGCAGAGAGACTTGGCCTTGCCTCGTCACCCGTTCAGCTTGCTGCGGCAACAAGCGTCCGCGATATCCTGACAACACTCGATGTCGCGGATCCGCCCCGGCTGGTGATCATCGATTCCATTCAGACAATGTATCTCGACAATCTGGATTCTGCGCCGGGCTCCGTTTCACAGGTGCGTGGCACAGCCGATACCCTGATCCGCCTTGCCAAACGGCGTGGCTTTACGATTGTTCTGGTCGGCCATGTCACCAAGGAAGGTACTATTGCCGGCCCCCGGGTGCTCGAACATATGGTCGACACTGTCCTTTACTTTGAGGGCGAGCGCGGCCACCAGTTCCGCCTGTTGCGGGCGATCAAGAACCGCTTCGGCCCCACCGACGAAATCGGCGTATTCGAGATGACCGAGGCCGGGCTCATGCAGGTGGAAAACCCGTCTGCTCTGTTCCTGGCAGAGCGCCAGGATGACGTATCTGGCGCCGCGGTCTTCGCCGGTATCGAAGGCACCCGCCCCGTTCTGGTCGAAATTCAGGCGCTCGTTTCTCCGCCCGCACCCGGTACCCCCCGGCGCGCCGTCATCGGCTGGGATTCTGCACGGCTTGCCATGGTGCTCGCGGTCCTCGAAGCGCGCTGCGGGATCAGTCTCGCCGACCGGGATGTCTATCTGAATGTTGCAGGCGGCCTTCGGATCAGCGAACCCGCCGCTGACCTCCCCGTCGCCGCGGCGCTTGTTTCCGCCATTCTTGACCAGCCATTGGCCGCCGATACCGTTGTATTCGGTGAAATCGGCCTGTCGGGAGAAGTCCGGTCCGTCAGCCAGGCCGACCTGCGCCTGAAAGAAGCCGCCAAACTCGGCTTTGAAGCAGCCTGGGCGCCCCCTCGCCGTAGATCCGGTCGCGGAAAAGACACAGGCGATTCTGCTAAACTACGCATTTCAGAGATGCGAAAACTTCAGGACATGCTAGGACTATTCGACCTTTCCGATGCTGCGATGCGTACTGTTACAGAGGCTGCCGAATGAACACTGCTGATATTACCGTAGCGGTCATAATCGTTCTCTGCGGGATCATCGCGCTGCGCCTTGGGCTCGTCCGGGTAGTGCTGGGCCTTGCCGGCTGGGTCGGCGCCGGACTCGCCACAATCTACGGCTATTCCTACGCCCAGCCCTATGCACGTGAATTTATCGGCAATGAACTAATTGCCGATATTGCAGCAGGCGCAATCATCTTTGTCGTCACGATGATCATTCTCACCGTTATCAGTCACGCAATCGCCGGCGGCGTCCGTGATTCTGCATTTGGCATGCTCGACCGGACTTTCGGTTTTCTTGTCGGTCTCGCGATCGGCGCGGTTATTGTCAGCGGCGGGTATATATTCAGCCAGCAGGTCTTCGCGATGGACGATAACGGATCGTTTTACAAAAATGCGAAATCCCTGCCCCTTCTGAAGCGCGGCGCCAACATGCTCGCCTCCGCTGCGCCTGCGGAATGGGGCCTTGAGAAACAGAAACCATCCGGGCCAAGCCCCGACAGCACTTTCCGCTCGCTGCTGTCACCGAAGCCGGAAGGCGCCGGGGACCAACGCAAATCCGGCTATAAATCCGAAGAGCGCCAGGAAATGGATCGCCTGATCCGAAGCCATCAATAAGGATGCTGACCGCGTGTCAATAACCACAAATCCCTTCGATGACGACAAACTGCATGAAGAATGCGGAATTTTCGGTGTGTACGGCCACATCGATTCCGCTGCTCTGACAGCGCTCGGCCTCCACGCACTGCAACACCGTGGCCAGGAGGCTGCCGGGATTGTCACATACCAGGACGGTCAGTTCTTCAGCCACCGTGCTGCAGGCCAGGTCGGCGACAATTTCAGCGAAGAAAGCGTTATCAGCAAACTGCCCGGCCGTTCGGCCATCGGGCACAACCGCTATTCAACAACCGGCGATACGCTGACACGCAACATCCAGCCTCTCTTCGCGGACTTTGCATCGGGTGGCTTCGCCATCGCCCATAACGGCAACCTGACGAATGCCGTCGCAATCCGCCGGGAACTGGTTCAGCGCGGCTGCCTGTTCCAGTCGACGACCGATACCGAAGTGATCATTCATCTGATCGCCACCAGCAAGTTCGATACCGTGGTCGACCGGGCTGTTGCTGCCCTCGAGATGGTCGAAGGCGCCTATTCCCTGGTTGCGCTGCATAACGACACCCTTATCGGTGTTCGAGACCCCTATGGCGTCCGCCCGCTTGTTCTCGGACGCTTCGAAGATGCCTGGATCCTGGCATCCGAGACATGCGCACTCGATATTATCGGGGCGGAATACGTGCGCGATATCGAACCCGGCGAGATGGTATTGATCGACGAGGACGGCCTCCAGTCGATGCATCCGTTCAAACCCAAACCGCACCGGTTCTGCATCTTCGAATACATCTACTTCGCCCGTCCCGACAGTACGATCGAAGGCAAGAACGTCTACGAGGCCCGGAAGAAAATCGGCCGCGAGCTGGCTATTGAGACAGGCGTTCCAGCCGATGTGGTTATCCCGGTGCCGGATTCCGGCGTTCCGGCCGCGCTGGGCTATGCCGAAGAGGCGGGCATCCCGTACGAGCTTGGTATTATCCGGAACCACTATGTGGGGCGTACATTTATCGAACCCACCGACAGAATTAGGCATCTGGGCGTCAAGCTGAAGCACAACGCCAACCGGCAGGTTATCGAGGGCCGCAGGGTTATTCTCGTTGACGACAGTATTGTCCGCGGCACCACCTCGGTTAAAATTGTCGAGATGATGCGGGCGGCAGGCGCGACCGAGGTTCATATGCGGATTGCCAGTCCTCCGACGACCTATTCCTGCTTTTACGGCGTCGACACACCCGACCGCGATCAATTGCTTGCCGCACAGAACAACCTCGAAGAAATGGCAAAAATTATCGGCGTAGACAGTCTCGCCTTCCTGACGATGGACGGTCTTTACCGGGCGATGGGGCTCGACGGACGCAATGGCGAGAACCCGCAATACTGCGATGCCTGTTTCTCAGGTGAATACCCGATCCAGCTGACCGACCACTCGACCGATCAGCCGAGCCCGCAACTCTCATTCCTGACACAACTCGCGTGACGGGACGTCTCAAAGATCGGGTTGCCCTTATCACGGGTGCGTCGCGCGGAATCGGTGCAGCTGTCGCCGAGCGTTTCGCTGCGGAGGGCGCGCACCTCGTCCTCGTCGCCCGCACCCGAGGCGGCCTGGAGGAAATCGACGATCGCATTCGCAAAGCGCATGGTGACGATCGGGCCGCGACACTGCTCGAACTCGATATGACCGATCTCGACAGCGTCGACCGGATCGGCCCCACGCTCGCAGAACGTTTTGGGCGTCTCGATATCGTCGTCGGCAATGCAGGTCTGCTGGGAGAAATGGCACCGATCAATCACATCGATGCGAAGGTCTGGACCGACGTCGTCGATGTGAACCTCAACGCAAACTGGCGGCTTATAAGAACGACAGACCCTTTGCTGCGCCAGTCAAACGCGGGGCGCGCCATTTTCGTTACATCCGGTGCTGCGCGCGGAAAGCGGCCCTATTGGGGCGCATATGCCGTCAGCAAGGCCGCGCTGGAGATGATGGTCACCTGTTGGGCAGCCGAAACCGAAGAAACCAACATGAAGATCAACCTTCTCGACCCCGGAGCGACCCGCACATCGATGCGGGCGGAAGCTTATCCCGGGGAGGACCCCGCAACCCTCAAGACACCGGAAGATATCAGCGGGTATTTTGTCGACCTCGCCGCACCGGAATGCATGCATCACGGCGAGATAATCCCGGCATACTAGTCGCCACCAGACAAATATCGCCGAATGCCATCGGGCCCATACCATCGGGACGGTCAGCATTCCGGCGATAAAGCCCTGGTTACAAATCTTGAACCAATCACCCAAGCCCCATAGATTGCTGCCATGAATTTTAATGCCCTAAAAATCAGCGCTATTTGCGTCGGCCTGTGTGCCGCGTGTTCATCTGGCGACAAGAATGCCATCAACGTGGCAACACCGTGGCTTGGCACGTTAAACGGCTTCGAGCGGATCAGCGGAGAAGACGAATTCGGCGTTTTCCGGAGAAACACCCCCGGTAAGACCGCCCGGTTCGAGCGCGGCATAGTTCTGCCGTCAGAAATCGTCGTGTCCGCCAGATCAGACCTCGGAGCAGTCCAGCCGGAGACTTATGAAAAGATCAAAGCCTTGTTCTCGGATGCCGTACAGGCGGAAATGGCGAAGAAATTTCCGACGGCAAATGGCAGCGCGCAAAGCGCCGGTGCCAGTCACCGGATAAAAGTAGCCCTCACCGGGCTGACCGTCACCCGCACGTCGAACAGCCCCTTTGCTGCACGACTGAACGATCTTCGTTTTTCATTCGAGAATGCCAAGACCGAAGCCGAAATTCGCGAAGTAAAATCAAATACACGCCAAGCGGCTATAGTCGTGCCGGCCGCCGGCAAACCCATAGGGTGGAACACGTTGCGTGATCAGTTGGTCGTGTTTGCTCGCGAAACAGCTGCGGGAACCGCCAAAGCGCTCAGCGCTATTAACACCAAGGCGGATCAACCTCCGCCGGCAGTGGAAGCCCCCGCCAAAAAATAGACGAAGTCTCTGTCAGGTACCGTCGCCACCCGGCGCATAGGGATTTTTCTGCCCCCTCAGGTTTATCCGTATCGGCACACCGGGAAAATCGAACTCCTCGCGAATGCCATTGGTCAGATAGCGGATATAGGATTCCGGCATCCCCTTCGGCTGGCTCGTGAAGACGACGAAAGTCGGCGGGCGAGATTTGGACTGCGTCATGTACCGTATGCGGAGGCGCCTGCCGTGAAAAATAGGAGGCGGATGCCGTTCCACCGCATAGCCGAGCCAACGGTTGAGCGGACCCGTCGGCACCCGGCGGTTCCATACCTCGTAAACCGCCAGCACTTCAGGCAATAGCTTGTGAATACCGCGGGATGTCAGCGCAGATAGCGTAACGACTGGCACACCGCGAATTTGCGGCAGGGAAATTTCCATCCGGTCAAACATCAGCTTCAGCGCGGCCGGGCCATCTTCAACGACGTCCCATTTATTTACCGCGATGACGATCGCCCGCCCCTCGTCGATAATGTGGCGCGCTATGACGAGGTCCTGCTTTTCGGGCATCATCGTCGCATCGACGACGAGCACAACAACATGTGCAAACCGGATTGCTTCAAGCGTATCGCCAACCGACAGCTTTTCGACTTTCTTGTCGATCCGCGCCTTGCGACGCATCCCGGCCGTGTCGATCAGCTTGATCGGCGTCCCCTGCCAGGTCCATTCAATCGAAATAGCATCGCGCGTGATACCGGCTTCCGGTCCGGTAATGACCCGCTCATCACCCAACAGCTTGTTTACCAGTGTCGACTTGCCGACATTGGGCCGACCGACGATCGCGAGCTGAAGCGGGCCGTGATAGACCTCCTCTTCTTCTTCGTCACTTTCGTCATCAAGCTCTGCCGCGATCCGGTCTTCGGCTGCATATCGTGCTTTGGGGTCCAGGTCTTCCTTGTCCCACTCAAAGCCTTCAAGAGCCGCGAGGATCGCATCCTCGAGATCAGGCATACCGATGCCGTGCTCCGACGCAATCGCCACCGGATCGCCGAGACCGAGTTCATAAGCTTCAAGCCGGCCGGCATCGGCTGACCTTGCTTCACACTTGTTCGCAACCAGAATGACTGGCGAGCGCGACTTTCGCATCATATCGGCAAAATGCCTGTCGAGCGGCGTGACCCCGGCGCGCGCATCAAAAACAAGAAGCGCCGCATCTGCATCCTGTATCGCGCGTTGCGTCTGCAGTTGCATCTCGGATTCGACCTGCGATTCAGGCGCTTCCTCCAGCCCGGCAGTATCCACCGCCGTAAAACGCAGTTTTCCCAGCATCGCATCACCTTCACGGCGATCACGCGTAACCCCCGGGGTCGGATCGACGAGCGCCGAACGGCGACCGATCAGGCGGTTAAAAAGCGTTGATTTGCCCACATTCGGACGGCCAACAATCGCGATGACGGGTTTCATGATTTCCTATCGGTCAACGAAGCGCGATCAGATCGGCATCGTCTGTGAGCACAAAGAGTGTCTCGCCGGCGGCTGCCGGCGGGATCAGAACAGGTCCACCAATATCGATGAGACCGAGTATCTTCCCGGAATACGGGGACAGAGACCAGATTTCATCCTGGTTGTTGCCGACAAGGATTCTGTCACCAGCAAGCATCGGTCCGGCCCAGATTATCGGCCCTGTCAGGTCTTCCGGATCCTCAAAGCGCGGTAACTGGGCCACCCAGCGGACGCGTCCACCTCTGCGGGTCAGGCAGATAACCTCTGCGTCCCGGGTCACGACATAGACAAAATCGCCGGCTACCCACGCACCGTGAATGCCACCGACCGGCACTTCCCAAAGACGGTTTCCCGTTCGAAGATCGACGGCCACTGTCCGGTTGCTGTTGCCGACAATATATACGATGCCCCGATCGATAACCGGCTGCCCCCGAATATGCGCAATAGCGCTTACGGCATCTGAGCGG
>CAJQLI010000316.1 GCA_905479125.1 uncultured Alphaproteobacteria bacterium
GATCATTGGTCTTCTGGGTGGAAACGGCGCCGGAAAAACGACGACGATCTCAATGATCCTCGGGTTGCTGATTCCCACCTCCGGCACCCTTGAAGTGCTCGGCACGGACATGCTGCGCCATCGCTACCGCGTGCTGTCGCGCATCAATTTTTCGTCACCCTATGTTGACCTGCCCAAGCGCCTTACGTCCCGGGAAAACCTGATGGTATACGCAAAGCTCTACGGCGTTTCGAAACCGGCCAGGCGGCTTGCGACACTCGCTGCGGACCTCGCAATAGACGGGCTGCTCGACCGGCCGTTCGGCGAATTGTCTTCGGGCCAGAAAACCCGGGTATCGCTGGCGAAATCACTGTTGAACGAACCAGAACTTCTGCTGCTCGACGAACCAACGGCCTCTCTGGACCCCGACACGGCAGACTGGGTCCGCACCTATCTGAAGGAATTCCAGGAAAAAAGAGGCGCGACCATCCTGCTCGCATCCCACAACATGTCAGAGGTGGAACGCCTGTGCGATCACGTCGTGATGATGAAACAGGGCCGCATCGTCGACCGTAACAGCCCTGCGGGACTGTTGGAAAAATATGGCCGCGGGACGCTGGAAGAAGTGTTTCTGGATATCGCCCGAGACCGAAACAGCGGCCAACCCGACCAGGCTGCACAATGAAAACCCGTGGCCTGAAAACAGACGACCATGCGCCGGGATATTATTTTTCACTGCGGCGCGTCGGCGCGATGGTTCTGCGTTATTTCTATCTGCTGCGAGGCTCCCTGCCCCGTATCATCGAGCTCGCCTACTGGCCGACAATGCAGATGCTGATCTGGGGATTTATGTCCCAGTTTTTATACGAGCATTCCGAATGGTTCGTCCGGGCCGGCGGGATTCTTATTGCCGCGGTTCTTTTGTGGGATGTGATGTTCCGGTCGAATATCGGCGTGTCGATTTCGTTCCTGGAAGAAATGTGGTCACGCAACCTGGGCCAGCTTTTTGCAAGTCCGCTGCGACCCTATGAATGGGCGTGCTCCTTGCTCGTCATCAGCGGCATCCGGACCCTGATTGGCGTCGTGCCTGCAGCCTTGCTGGCCATCCCGCTTTATCACTATTCGATTTTCGAGATGGGCCTGCCCCTCATCGCCTTTTTCGTGAACCTGCTGATCTTTGGCGCTGCGGTGGGGCTCGCGGTCTCCGGCCTGGTCCTGCGTTGTGGGCTTGGGGCGGAAAGTCTCGCCTGGGCGGTAATATTCGCTGTCGCCCCGTTAAGCGGTATCTACTATCCCATCAGCACCCTGCCCGACTGGTTGCAGCCGATCGCTTACAGCCTGCCATCCGCCCATGTTTTTGAGGGCATGCGCGCCGCCGCGATCGACGGGGTCTTCCTGATCGACCGGTTCATCTGGTCGGTTTCCCTGAACGTCGTATATCTCGGGCTGGGTATGGCCGCTTTTTTATGGGCGTTTCGCGTCGCCCGGCATCGCGGCCAGCTGCTCCAGATGGGCGAATAGCCGTAGCGCCACGATAAAGGCCCGGGACGTCAGAAACGATGCACGAAAAGCGCCAGTAGCACCAACGGCACAACGCCCAGGAATCCGGCAATCAGGTAGAGCCACATAGCGCGGGCAATATCGGTCGTATTGGCACGGGCACGCCCATCGCCAATCCATGCACCTGGCGCGACCGCACCGTCATGCCGTCGCGGGCCGGACAGCGACAGGCCAAGTGCCCCTGCAACAGCGCCCTGGGTCCAGGCGGCCCTGGGCGACTGGCCGCTGGCCGCACCACCGAAAATCCCCCGCATCGCCGCGATCGGACGCGCCGTGGGTGCGAAAAGCGTCCCGGCGACAATAAGCATCCCGGTCAGCGGTGCCGGGATAAAGTTCAAAAGCCGATCGAGAGCGCCTGCCACCCCACCAAATGCCACGTGCTTTTCAGTCGGATGTGCCAGCGCGTCGGCCAGTGCCGTCGTCACGCAGTAAACGAATATCCCGGGCAGCCCGGCAATAACATACCAGAAAACAGGACCAACGAGACCGTCACAGAGCCTGACCGCGAATATCTCTACCGATCCGCGGGCAAGTCCGTGCTCGTCGATATTATCAGTCTCATATTCAACAATACGGCCCAGAATATCGCGCGCGCGCTCCATGCTCTTGCGGGCCAGCGCCCGACGTAGCGCGCTGGCATTCATCAGGGGCCGCTGGAGCCCGACGCACATTGCGACAAAGACAGCTTCAACTATCCATCCATCCGCGAGCGTCCGGCAGAAATCGGCGGCATATAATCCAAAGATGGCAGCCAGGGGAAGCATCGTCAGAACAAGCAGAGCGCCACGCACCCGGCGGCTGCGATTCGACCGGTTCTGGCGGTTCAGCCGGCGGCCCGCACGATGCGCCAGAAATACACTGACCGAACGCGGCAATGAAAGAATCTGGCTAAATCCGGGAAGGCCGCCTACCAGGAATTCGAGCGCGAGCGCAGCGCAAAGCACCACGAACAGATAATCGCTCCCATAGAACCAGTCCGGTGAAACAGGCATCTTCCCCCACGGATTCGCAACCCAAGAGGCAAGATTTACCGGTTTACGGTGAACAAAGTCCTAACTGCCAAGCCCGAGCGATTTCAGGTAACGGATAACGACCTGACGCTTGTTTCTGACGGCCCAGTCGTAAGCGGTTCGGCCGGTGAAGTCGGTGATCGCGATGTCGGATTTAAGCTCAACAAGCGCCCGCACGGCATCAAGATGACCTTCCGATGCCGCAACCATCAGCGGCGTCAGTCCCTGGCGGTTCGGTTGATCGAGATCGGCACCCTTTTCCGAAAGGATCTCGATGACGCCGACATTATTCGCCGCGGCTGCGTAATAAAGTGGCGAACTGCCGAATTTATCGACCGCGCCGATTTTCGGGTTAAACCGCAACAGCATCTCGACAAAATCTTCATTGCCCCGGATAGCAGCAAAAAACAGCGCGGTCTGCCCGTTCTCATCACGCACATCGACATCATGCTGCCGCTGGAGCATCTCCTCTGCACCCTTGAGGTCGTCGGCCTTTACAGCCTCAATCAAAGGATCATTGCTCAACAGGTTTATATCTGCCGATGCCCCGATCGAGAGCATGGCAAGCAGAACAAGCCCGATGCATGAAGTCATTGAATACTGCAATATGCGCATGTGGCGAACTTGTGCATCCTCAAGCCCACGGTCAAGTCTTTCTATGGCCTTCCGGTCCCACCGTGCTTATATCTTCCCTAAGATCGGGTTTCAGGAGAAATGGGTCCATGCGCATCTATCAGGTCGTGCTGCTGGCGGTGACCGGCATTGTTATCGCGGCTATTGCAGCTTTTATTCTTTACGGTAACGGCACCGGCGGCAAAGGTGTTGCGTCCATTGGCGGGCCGTTTTCACTGACCGATCACAAGGGGCAACCTAAAACCGACAAGGATTTCCGCGGCCGCTATATGCTGATTTATTTCGGCTACACTTATTGTCCTGATGTCTGCCCGACGGCATTGCAGTCGATGACCCAGGCGATGGGGCAGCTTGCCCCCGAAACACAGAAGAAAATTACGCCGGTTTTCATAACGATCGACCCGGAACGCGATACAGCAAAGCAGCTGAATGCCTATGTCGAAAATTTTCACCCCAGCATGGTGGGTCTGACAGGCACGAAGGAGCAGATCACAAAAACCGCCCGCGTTTACCGCGTGTATTTCGGGCGCGCCCAGGACGGCCAGGAGGAATCGACCGATTACCTGATGGATCACAGCTCCATCGTTTTCCTGATGAATCCGGACGGGGAATATGTGACCCATTTCACCCACGCCACCTCGCCGGAAAAAATGGCGGAAAGACTGGCCAAGGTGGTGGGGCGCTGACAGGTGACGGACAACGCGCCTTTCTGGGAAACCAAATCCATCGACGAAATGAACCCGGAAGAATGGGAATCCCTTTGCGACGGCTGCGCCAAGTGCTGCCTTATCAAACTTGAAGACGTCGATACCGGCGAGATCGCCTTTACCGAGGTCGTCTGCCGGTTACTCGAACTCGGCACCTGCGCCTGTTCGGACTATCCCAAACGGACAACCCGCGTGCCAGACTGCCTGCAGGTAACCCCGGAGCTCGCCCAAACCGCCAATTGGTTGCCGTCGACCTGCGCATATCGCCTGCTGGCCGAAGGCAAAGAGCTCAGCTGGTGGCACCCGCTGGTGTCCGGCAGCCGCGAGACCGTTCACACCGCAGGGATATCGGTGCGCGACAAAGTCATCCATGAATCCCAACGCGTCGACCCCGAAGACCACATCGTGACCTGGCCCGAGTGATCGAATTCGAAAATAACCATAACTCACTAAACCCGACAGACTGGAATAAGCCGATGAACACATCCTCTCCGATCGATGGCGGCGTCATGGCCGCTGTGCTGACGCCCCTGAATGACGATCTATCGCCAAATCATGCGGCCTGGCTTGCCCATGGTCAGAATCTGATCGCACAGGGCTGCACAGGACTTGCGGTGCTCGGTACAACCAGTGAGGCCAATTCATTCAGCGTGGCTGAACGTCTGGCCATGCTCGACGCGCTTGGCGAAAGCGACATCGATGCCGGACTGTCCGTGCCCGGCGTAGGTTGTTGTGCCATTCCCGACACCGTCGAACTTTGCCGCAAGTCGCTTGAAATCGGTGCCGCAGGCGTGCTGATGCTGCCGCCGTTCTATTACAAGCCTGCCACCGATGACGGGCTGTTCGCTGCCTATTCGGAAATCATTCAACGGGTGGGCGATGCGAAGCTTAAAATCCTGCTTTATCACATCCCGCAAAATACCGGCGTACCCATCACCCTGCCGCTGATCGAAAAGCTGGTAACCGCCTATCCCGACACCGTTATCGGCATCAAGGATTCAGCGGGTGATTTTTCGAACATGAAGGCAATGGTCGAAAATTTCCCGGATTTCAACGTTTTCTCCGGCTCGGACGCTTATCTGCTCGATATCCTTCGGATCGGCGGGGCAGGCTCAATAACGGCCTGCAACAATATCTCGGCGCGGGAATCGGCTGCCGTACTGGCGAACTGGGAAAGCGATGATGCAGAATCCTGCCAGGCAGCCCTGAGCGCGATCCGGCTGGCAACGCAGAAATTCCCGCTGGTCGAGGCCCTCAAGGAAGCGATGGCGCGCCAGTCCGGCGACGCTGCTTGGCGCACCCTTCGCCCGCCGCTTCAGCCGCTGGATGCGCAAACCGCAGAGACGTTCTGGGCGGCGCTAGGAGCGGCCGGGTTCAGCGCTGCGGCCTGAATTCACCAATCCAACGCCGACCAGCACCAGCAGGGCGGCGGCCCAGACAAGTAGTCCCGGCCGCTCGCCCAGCAGGGCCATCCCGTAGAGGATACCGGTCAGCGTCGTCACATACGTGGCTTGCGCGCCGAAAGTGGCATCCGTGCGGCGGATCAACTCGTAAAGCCCGAAGAAGCACATCGACAGAATTGCCGCGTGAGCGAACATCGCTACTTCGGGAAGGCCCAGTTCAACATCCCACAGCGCGTGGAATTGCCCGGTCGCCAGCGACATAACCAATGCGATCAATGATGACAGGGTGAAGATCCCCGCCGTCAGCGCCATGGAATCATCCCCCTCCGGCCGGCTGCGGTCTATCGTGATGTTCGAATAGGCATAGATCAGCGGCGTAACCAGTCCCAGTGCCAACCAACCCAATGAAAGATTCGCCGACATACCGGTCGCCGGCACAAAGACCAGCAGAATCCCGATCAGACCAACCAGCGTGCCGACCCCGCGGCGCAGCGAGAATTTCTGGTGCCTTAACGCGACCGATGCCGCAAATGTCATCAACGGCGCTGTTCCAAGCAGGATTGCGACTATTCCGGCGGGGATATTCTGGAGAACGGTATACATAACGAAGCCCGCAAGAACGAAGCGCGAGCAGCCGGACAGCAGATAGTAGCGGATATGCGGCCCCGAAAATCGGGGCATTACGCCCCGTTGGGCACACAATCCCCAACAGCATATACCGGCGCCGACAGCCACCCAGAAGACATAGCCCATCGGGGCTATACCGCTGGTCACGGCATAGCGCGCAAGCGCCGGTACAGCACCCCATGCGCCGCCGACGGCCAGCAGGATCGCAATGGGAATAAGGGTGCCGCGCAGGGCCGGAGAAAGTGTCATTGATGCGCTATAGCAGGCGAAAGCCCCGGCGGGAAGCGCACCCCGGCCACGAACCATCCCGGCCGGGGACAAGGTTTCCGATAATATTGTCATTGAGCAATTGGAATGCGCCTGCGGCCATTGCATGATGCCCGCAAATGTCCCGTACCGTCCTGATCCTTCTGGTATCCGCCCTTGTAATGCTGGGGCCATTCACCAACAACATCATGGTCCCGTCCCTGCCGGCGCTGGCCATCGACCTGCGGATTGGATTCGGAGACGCACAGGCGATCCTGAGCATCTATATGGTCGGGTTTGCCGCGGGCCAGCTTTTTGTCGGACCGATGTCAGACCGGTTCGGCCGCAAACCGGTCCTGACGGTGTCTCTGGCGCTGTTCATC
>CAJQLI010000317.1 GCA_905479125.1 uncultured Alphaproteobacteria bacterium
GCGCTTAAACTCTCCATGAAACGGCTGCGGATCGACGGGACGGCTTTTCAGGCCGAGGTTTCTGCAACGCCGATACAGTGGGAAGGTGAGCGGGGCGGTATGGTCATCGTCCGCGACGTTACTTTGTAGCTCGAGCAGCAAAAGGCGCTTCGTGAGAGTGACGAGCGCTTCCGCGGCATCACGGCGAACGTCCCGGGGATGGTCTACCAGCGTATCAATTACCCGGACGGGCGTGTCGAGTATCCATATGTCAACGAGGGTGTTCGCGACATTCTGGGTGTGGACCCAGAGGTGGTTCTGAGGGACGTTTCCTTTCTGACTGGCACGGTTCACCCTGAAGACATCGACCGATATAGGGAATTGGTTGTCGATCACGCAGATCGACTGGCCGCATACGAAATCGAATTCCGGGCAAGGCACGCTTCCGGCGATTGGCGATGGGTCCGCTCAATCGGACGTCCGCTTCGACAGGATGATGACAGCATCCTGTGGAATCTGCTGACGACAGATATCACGGCGCAGAAAGAGGGCGATGAGCAGCTTCGCGAAGCAAATAGAAAACTGACGGCACAGAGTGACGAACTCGAACAGGCCCGCCTGAAGGCTGAGGAGGCGGCCAACCTGGCCAAGGCTGCGATGCTGGATGCGGAAACGGCGAATCTGGCGAAATCCGAATTCCTTGCCAATATGAGTCACGAGATCCGTACACCGCTAAATGGCATTCTGGGAATGGCCGGTCTGATGGAAGACATGGAGCTGGATTCCGCCCATATCGACAACGTCAAGATCATCCGACAGTCAGGGGAGACATTGCTGGCGATTATCAATGATATCCTCGATTTTTCGAAAATGGAGGCGGGCAAGCTCGAGCTCGAAACAGTTGATCTCCAGCTGCCCGATGTGATCGATGGTGTGGGACAGCTCCTCGGGCCGAAGGCGGCCGAGAAGGGCGTAGAGTTACTTCTCTATACCGATGCTGCCGTGCCGCAATTCGTTAGTGGAGACCCGGGACGTTTGCGCCAGGTCCTCATGAACCTGGTCGGCAATGCGCTTAAATTTACCCATGAAGGGTCTGTCTCTGTTGAAGTGGATGTTGTCGGCGATTCCGATACGCGAAAGTGGGTGGAGTTTTCGGTCATCGATACTGGTATCGGGATGTCGGCCTCGGTCACAGACAAGCTGTTCGACCGCTTCATGCAGGCTGATTCATCTACCACCCGCCAGTTCGGGGGGGCGGGGCTTGGTCTTGCGATTTGCCGCCAGCTTGTCTCGCTGATGGATGGCGGAATCGGCGCGGAGAGCGAGGTCGGCGAGGGAAGCCGGTTCTGGTTCAAGGTCCCGCTGGACGTGCGCAATGGCGACCGAACAGAGGCGGACGAAATGATCGCCCTCGTTGCCGGACTCCGTGTCCTTGTGATCGATGATATGGAGGTTAATCGCACGGTTTTCGAGCGGCAGATCGGCGGCTGGGGAGGCCATGTCGACAGCGCTGACACGCCCGACCGGGGTCTTGAAATGTTCGTCGATGCGATTGCATCCGAAAACCCGTATGACATAGTTTTGCTTGATCATATGATGCCGGGGAAAAGCGGCATAGAATTGGGCCGGGAAATATCTATGAGACCGGGATCGAACCAGACACGGATTGTTCTGACCACGTCCGCGGGCCTGAACAATATTGGTTCGCTTGTAGAGAATATCGGTTTCAAAGCGGTACTTGGAAAGCCGGTCCGACCTCAGCTGCTGCTCCGCGAACTTGCAGCGTGTCGTTCAGGGAATAGTGACAGTGGCAAGAATGCCAGTGACGGGAATCCCGGCTCGGATATGCCGGTTGAAGTACCCGGTAGCTGCCTTCAGGAGATCAAACCGATGCGCATACTTCTGGCTGAAGACAATCTCGTAAATCAGAAAGTCGCAGTCGCAATGCTTATGCGAATGGGACATGTCGTCAGCGTTGCGAATAATGGTCTCGAAGCGTTGAACGAAGTCCAGAAGGGCGAATTTGACGTCGTTCTGATGGATATTCACATGCCGGAAATGGACGGATTGGAGTCTTTGCGACATATCCGGGATATCGATGGGCCGGTGAGCAAAATTCCGGTCATTGCGCTTACCGCCAACGCGATGAAAGGCGACCGGGAAAAATATCTGGCTGCGGGCATGGACGATTATGTCGCGAAGCCCATCAATACGACCCTCCTGTCAGACGCGCTGTCCAACGCGACAGGCTTGCCATCCAGTCATGACGGGAGCGCTGTCGCGCAGCCGGTCGTCGATCAGGACGGACTGGCCACGGAAGCACAGGGTATTTTCAACGATATTGACGCTATTCTGGAAGGCTAGACGGGTAGCGCGCGAAAATCAGGTGGTCGTGCGTACTTCCTCGTCGGGGCGGTCCTCAGCCTGAAGGCGGCGTAATTCCGGGTCCATGTATTTCGGACGATCCGGCGCCGGGTTCCCCAGCATGACCTGGAACAGGCAGTCTTCGTCGCTTTCATTGATAATGCTGTGCACCTGCCCGGGGGGATTATAGATCATGTCCCATGGTCCGAGCTGACGCTTGACTGTTTCCCCTGCATATTCCCAGACGATTGTCGGGTGTCCCTGGAGGACGAAGAAAACCTCTTCCTCGTCCGCGTGATGATGCAGCGGCTGCTTATGACCGGGGGGCTGTTGAAGAATGGTGAGTGTGAAACTGTCGCCCATCAGCGCATTGGGGTCGGTGTGGTCGACATTTCCGCTGGTGCCGAGATAGCGCCGCTGGGTGCGGGCGTATTTCGGGTCAACTTTGGTCTCGAGTTCCCACACGCGTGAATTTGCCTGGCGGGTCGCGAATGTCTTGCAGTGCTTGTCGAGCGCCGCTTCCAGGTCGCTGCGAATGGATGTTGCGTCAACTTTTGTGGACATACCGTTTACTCCGCTGCCTGTGCTGTCGGGTAGGTTTGTTCAAGATGCTGAACAATGTCTTCCAGCACCATGACGTCGGCGTATTTATGATGCATGTCGAACAGGTTCATTTTGTGGGTTAGCGGCGACCGGTCGAACACGCATTCTTCGGCCACCGTGGTGTGATACCCGTATGAATATGCATCGACGACGGATGCCCGCACACATCCTGACGTGCTTTCGCCACAGACGATCAGGCTGGAAACGCCGAGCCGTGTCAGGTGTGCCACCAGCGGTGTGGAATGGAATGCGCTGGCGCGTTCTTTCCGGATCAGTATATCGCCTTCCTGAACAGCGAATGCGGGATGGATATCCAGCATTTCCTCGGCAACGTCGTAGCCGCCCTGACGGTTGGTTGAGCGGACGCGGTCCTTCCGCTTGGAGCCGGACAGATAGATGATCGGCATGCCGGCTGCACGGCAGGCGGCGAAGAGTTTCTTGGTGGGTTCCACCGCGTCCCAGGCGTATTTGCCGCATGAATTCGGGAATTCGCCGGCCAGTTCGTGCGGGTATTTCGTCGGGTCGCCGCGATAGACGAAATTATACAGGTCAATTGCCAGCAATGCCGGCCGCTCGCCCACATAGATGTCCCGCCTGTAAGGCTTGTAGGTTTCAAGCTCTTCGGGGGAGACGACATCTTTCCAGCAATGGTCTTCGAAATCCCGGGCCATAACGCTTCTCCTGTCTGGTTTTGGGAATTGTATCCCGTAATGTCCGCCTATGCGACTCGCGGGTGTCGATTGCACATGCTATGAAAAAAGCATCGGAAAAACACTGTCGGGCGATGAAAATGGACAAATTTACCAAGACGCTGCGTGAGGTCGTGATCGCCAACCGCATCCTCGCGCGAGAAAACGTTGTCGATGCCTATGGTCACGTCAGTATTCGCCACCCCGACAATCCAGGGCGATATCTCATGAGCCGGTCGCGCAGCCCGGAACTGGTCACGCTCGGCGATGTTATGGAATTTTCGCTCGATGGGACGGCGATCGACGATGATCGGACGCCCTATGCAGAGCGTCATATCCATGGCGCGATTTACGAGGCGCGACCCGAGGTGAACTCGGTGGTGCATAATCATTCCCATGCCGTCATTCCGTTTGGCGTGACACCCACGCCGTTGAGGCCGATCGCCCATGTCGGGGCATCTATCGGCAAGGAAGTGCCGGTGTGGGATATCCGCCATCATTTTGGGGATACCAATCTTCTGGTTGTGAACATGGAGCAGGGCAGGAATCTTGCCGAAGAACTCGGCGACAATAACGTCGTTCTGATGCGCGGACATGGCTGTGCCGTAACTGGAACCTCGGTCCAGGGTGCGGTGATGACGTCAATTTACCTGCAGGTGAATGCACAGCTGCAGCAGGACACGTTGCAGATGAGCGAGCAGATCGAATATTTGTCAGACGGGGAAATCGATCAGTGCGCCGAGATTTTTCTGAGTGATTTTTCGATCAAACGGGCATGGGAATATTTCCAACGGCGCGCCGGCGCAGAATCGCTCTGACACAGGACTTCCCGGTGTGGGACTTTCACTCGCAGAGTCGTGGTATTTCGGCTACGGCTCGCCAGAATTCGTAGATGGCAGACCAATATGACATTCGCGCCTGACGACCTTGTACGCCCGTTTGCCGGGCTCCGGCCCGCACCTGGACGCGCAGCAGACATTGCCGCGCCGCCATATGACGTTGTAAATACTGATGAAGCGCGGGCAATGGCGGCGGGCAAGCCGTTCTGTTTCTTCCATGTGTCACGTGCGGAAATCGATCTTCCGCCGGAGACCGACCCTTATGCTGATGTGGTCTACGAGACGGCGGCGAAAAACCTCCAATCCTTCGAAGAATCCGGTGCGCTGGTGCGCGACCCCGAACCCTGTTTTTACGTCTACCGGATAACAGCGGGCGGCCAGTCCCAGACCGGTATCGCGGTCTCCGCGTCTGTCCAGGCCTATAATGAAAACCGTATCAAGAAGCACGAGCTGACCCGCCCGGCGAAAGAGGATGACCGTGTTCGCCAGATCGAGGCGGTCAATTCGATTACCGGTCCGGTCTTTACGGTTCATCGTGCGAATGCCGACCTGGCTATGCTGTTTGATGGCATCACAGCCGGTGTCCCGGATGCCGTTGCTGACGGGATCGGTGGCGCATTGCACGAATTGTGGGTTGTTTCCGATGCGGCGAAAGTCGACCGGATCGGTGGCCTGATCAATAGTTTGGAAGTGTTGTATATCGCCGACGGTCATCACCGCTCGGCGGCTGGCAGCCGGATCGCGGCGACCCGTGCAGCAGCGAATCCGACCCATGACGGCAGCGAAGCCTATAACGGGTTTCTGGCAGTCAGCTTTCCAGATGATGAAGTGACGATACTTGATTACAACCGTGTCATACGTGATCTGAACGGTCGTGATGCGGCCGGTTTTCGCGATGCGTTGGCGGATCAGTTCGAGATTACGCCGGCTGATGCACCGATACGTCCTGCCGCGCGGGGTACGTTCGGGATGTATCTTGATGGTGGCTGGGCGTTGCTGACACCCAGGGTGGCGCCGGCGACAGACGATCCGGTCGAACGGCTGGATGTCCAGGTGCTGGCGCGCATGGTTCTTGAGCCACTATTGGGAATTTCCGATCAGCGGACCGATACCCGTATCGATTTTGTCGGCGGTTCGCGCGGGCCGGAGGAAATTTCCCGCCGCGTCGATTCCGGCGAAATGGCGATCGGCTTTACCTTCTTTCCGACGAGCCTGTCCGACCTGATGGCGGTCGCCGATGCGGACATGATTATGCCGCCGAAATCGACATGGTTCGAGCCGAAGCTTGCTGACGGCATGATCTCATTGCCGCTGGACTAAGTGCCGCTTCTTGCTTTCTCGGTCGCGGCCACATCCAGAGTCCCGGCCTCGTCGCAGATCACACCGTAATCGCGTTCCGCGGATTCCACCGATACATATCCTTGGCGCACATCGTGGGCGACGGTTTCCGCCGGACGTTTGTGCGGATCGCCGAATCCACCACCGCCGCCTGATCGGACCGCAAATGCATCGCCCTCGAGGATGCGGGCGGTCAGGAGCTTGGCGTTTGGATAGTCTTCTTTCCAGGTGCCATTGGCGCGGAGGACGACTGCATTACCGGCGGCTTCCATTCCGCCGTTCAGGCCCCAGGGCTTGCAGTGCATCCGTTCGACCTGCGCATTCAGCATCAGGTCGGCACGCGCCTGAACCGTGTTTTCACAGCCGAGCCCTCCCCGAAATTCGCCGGGCCCGCCGGAATCCTGGCGCAGGTTATAGTTCTCGATCAGGATAGGGAATTTTGTTTCCAGCTGTTCTGCCGGGCTGTTATGAGTATCGCCGTCATTGATACAGACCGTGGCGCTGACACCGTCCTCTGTTCTTTTTGCTCCCCATCCGCCGCCGGTCGGCCCGATAAACGCGATATAGAATTCATTGGTTTTGGGGTTAATGCCGTTCAACAGCCCGATCACCAGGTCGGCATGGTGGCCTGCAATCGTGCGGTCGGGGATTGCCGGTGTCAGGGCTTTGAAGACGGTATCTACAATGGTCATCGGGAACGTCATCCACCAGCGCATCGGGGCCGGTTTGACCGCGCTTATCACCCGGCCGGGTGGCACGATAGCCGTCAGGTTGCGGAATGAGCCGTCATTGATCGGATAATCAGTAGGGGACGTGATGCACTTGAATGCAACCTGTGAACAGGCATGTCCCGTGGTGATCCCTGAATTGTAAAACCCCTTCACCTGAGCGGCGACGTCGGTCAGGTCCACCGTCATTTCGTCTCCTTTGACGATGACGCGGACTTTGATCGGAATACGGTCGGAGATGCTGACGCCATCGTCGTCCATGTAGGATTCGGCTTCGTAAACACCATCCGGTATCGAAAGCGTGCGTGCCCGGGCCGCGCGTTCTGACTGGTCCATGATGTCGGAGATCGATGCATAGACCTGGTCCTTGCCGTAACGCTGGACCAGCTCGATATAACGCCGTTCGCCGGTGCCGATCGCCGTGAGCTGAGCCCGCAGGTCACCCATGGCACGGTCGGGGAGGCGGACATTCGCCTTGATGATATCGACGATTTCCTCGTTCACCACGCCCGCGCGCTGATATTTGACGATCGGCAGTTGGAGCCCTTCCGAATAAATATCGGTGGTAATGCCGTCCAGTGTGCCGCCGATATCAGGCCAGTGCGCCATGCAGCAGGCAAATCCGATCAGTTCGTCATCCAGGAATATCGGCTGGGTAAACGTCAGATGGTTCAGGTGGCTTCCGGTGATGTAGGCGTCGTTGGTCAGCAGGATGTCACCCGGATGGATGTTCTCGACGCCGTAATGTTCGAGCTTCGCCTTGATGGTCTCCGCCATGCCCCGGATGAACATCGGCAGCCCAAGCCCGATAGAGATCGTTTCGCCCTTTGGTGTGAACAACCCGACCGTGAAGTCGAGTGCTTCATAGATGATCATGTTGTAGGCGGTGCGCATCAGGTTGGATTTCATTTCCTCTGTGATGGCAATCACGCCGTTGCGGACAATCTCGGTGATGACGGGGTCGGATTTCACGGGTGACGCGTTCATGATGCCGATCCTCCTATGGATATAACCAGGTTGCCGAAAGCGTCGACCTCGCACGTGTCGCCGGGATGCAGCACCGTCGTCGAGGCATGTTCTTCAATCAGTGCAGGGCCCTCTATACGGTTTCCTGCGATCAGTGCCATCCGGTCCCAGGTGGCGGTCTCCAGGGCGTCTTCCCCGAAGCGGACGGGCCTGTTGCCGGTGTGTGCGGAGGATGGGGGTGTTGCATCTCCCCGGGCGATCTCTTCCAGCAGGGGTTTTTCGAGCATTCCGGTGACGGTCACCCGCAGGCTGACGATCTCGCTTCGTTCCCCTGGTGCGCAGGTGCCGTACCGAAGATCGTGGATAGCATCGAAGCGGGCCTTTATGCCGGCACGGTCTTCATTTGCGAACAGGTCGGAAGACAGATCCACGGTTACTGCATGTTCCTGGCCGACGTAACGCATGTCGGCGCCCCGGGCGATGACGACGCGTTCAGGTGTCACGGATACTTTCTCTATCTCCGCCAGGCCTTCTGCTTCGAGTTCCGCATAGACGGCTTCTATATCGGCAAAGTCGGCATCCGCCAGTCGCGCAAAGCGGGATCGGACATAGTCGTAACGCAGGTCCGAGAACAGCATTCCGAAAGCGGAAAAATGGCCGGGAGACCGCGGGATGATCAGTTTCCTGATGCCCATTTCACGTGCAATGTTGCAGGCGTGCAATGGTCCTGCACCGCCATAGGCGACCATCGCGAAATCACCTGCATCCAGACCGCGTTCCGTGGTTACTGCCTTCACCGCGTGGGACATGGAGGTGACGGCAATCCGCAGGACACCCTGCGCTGCTTCGACCGCCTCGAGACCCAGCGGATTTCCGACCTTGTCGAGGATCGCGGCTTCAGCCGCTGCGACATCAAGCGTCATCTCACCGCCGAGAAATCGATCCGGCGACAGGCGGCCGAGCAGAACATTGGCATCGGTGACGGTCGGTTCGGTGCCGCCCTGGCCATAACAGGCCGGGCCGGGCTGTGCGCTGGCACTTTGCGGGCCGACGCGCAGGCCCCCTTCATCGGCGATACGCGCAATCGACCCGCCGCCGGTGCCGACTTCGAAAATATCCATCATTGCGATCTGGATTGGCAGGGCGCGTTCATAGCCGCCGATCAGGGCGCTGCCGGTCGTCAATGCTTCGCCGTGATGAATGACGCCGGCCTTCGCAGTGGTCCCGCCCATGTCGAATGCGATCGCATTTTCCATGCCCAGCGCATCGCATAATGCCTGCGTGCCGATGACTCCGGCGGCAGGGCCGGATTCCAGCATTCTGACACACTGGCGCTGTGCCTGTTCGCCGTCATAGAGACCGCCCGTGGACTGGACGACAAGGAACGAACCGTCAAACCCGTCTGCGCGGATACGGTCCCCGATGCCGCTGATATACCCTTTTACCTTCGGACCGATATAGGCGTTGGCAACGACCGTCGAGCAGCGCTCGAATTCGCGGTATTCCTGACTGAGTTCATGGGATGTCGACACGAAGGCATCGGGTAGTTCTTCTTCCACGATCTCGCGGACACGCAGTTCGTGCGCCGGGTTGGCGTAACAGTGCAATAACAATATCGCGACCGCATCGACGCGTTCTTCGCGCAGGCGCCGACAGGTGGCGCGGACGTGATCCTCGTCGAGCGGTTTGTAGACATCACCTTCGGCAAATAACCTTTCATGTACTTCGAACCGCAGGGCACGTTCTACGAGCGGTTCGTGTTTTTGGAAGAAAAGGTTGTAGGCATCCGGTCGGTTGACCCGCCCGATCTCGTATATGTCGCGGAAGCCTTCAGTGATGAGCAGCGCTGTTTTGGCGCCGGTGCGTTCCAGCATCGTATTAATGGCGACGGTTGACCCGTGGAGGAAAATATCGGCATCGGAAAAGGCCGCTCCGGCCTTGGATGCGCCGGTCGCAATGCCGTCGATCAGCGAGTCCGGCGTCGAGAGAGTTTTGCCGAAATGGAGACGACCCGTCGAGGTGTTGAACGCCGCGATATCCGTAAATGTGCCGCCGATATCGGCGGCCAGCCGTATCCTGCCGCTCGTCTTCTGATCTGATTCCAATGCTCTCGCCTTATGATTTTGGCAGCATTGTGGTTTCAGCAGTGTTGGGGGTCAACCGGACTTGTTGACTTGTCGGGGCGGCGCTGGTCGAGTGTCAGGCAGGGATACAAGGGGAGCACGTTTATGAGCGGAATTCTGATGATTACCGGTGGCGGACGCGGCATCGGCGCGGAGACAGCGCTGAAAGCGGCTGATGCCGGATGGGATGTCTGCGTAAACTACCAGGGGAATGCCGGGCGAGCGGAGGAGGTCGTGTCGGATGTGATGGCCCGCGGGCAACGGGCTATCGCCGTCCAGGCGGATATCTCCGTCGAAGCCGATGTGATCCGCCTGTTCGAGACATGCGATGCGAAGCTCGGTGTCCCCACCGGGCTTGTTAATTCGGCCGGCATACTCGGGCCGCTTACGCGGATCGACGAGATCGGGGGAGATGATCTGACGCGGCATATGATGATCAATGTCGTCGGCTCGATGCTGTGCGCGCGCGAGGCTGTGCTGCGGATGTCGACCAGACATGGCGGCGACGGCGGTGTCATTGTGAACCTGTCATCGCGGACATCAGATCTGGGCGGCGCGGGGGCGTCGGTCCATTACGGCGCAAGCAAGGGCGCCATCAACAGCTTTACTTTTGGATTGGCACAGGAAGTCGCGGCCGAGGGCGTTCGGGTTTGTGCGGTTAGCCCGGGCGTGATCGATACGGAGATTCAGCCCCAAGGCCGCGTCGACGCGGTGGGCCCGACATTGCCGATGCAGCGTGTCGGAAAACCGGGTGAGGTCGCGAATGCGGTTGTGTGGCTTCTGTCCGAGGAGGCGAGTTATGTCAGTGGAAGCGTATTGAACGTGTCGGGTGCCCGTTAGAGGGGCGAGATTCCTTATTCGGGAAGTTTTAATTCGGGAAGTTTTAACAAAATAATACTTGTATAAATAACGTAATACATAAAATTGGTGTGGTAATTATATTTGTAGAGATTCGGTTTCATTAATAGATCGCGAACGATTTCTGTGCGAGAACGCTAAGTGAGGTAGGCGCCTATTCACTAAAGCTTGATAAAATGGTTGTTCCTGCCGGTATCCCAGATAATTACGAAGCATCCGAAAAACGCACTTTGAGGATCGACGCATTGATCGCGGTTTGCGGGTTTGCGTTCATTGTGGCGATCTTGATCTTCTGCGGATATTTCGATGCTGTAAGTCATCTGGCACTGGATCACGACAATTGGCATACCGCTGCATTCTGCACTGCCAGCCCGGCGGTTGTCGCTTCGTGTTCCTGGTTTACCTATCGCCGATGGCGTCAGTCCAGGAGGCTGACGGATGAACTCAACACAGCGTTCGAGAAATGCCACCAGATGGAGTTGGAGCTATTGGAGGCCCAGCGCCTGGGAACGCTTGGCCAGCTTGCCGGCGGGCTTGCGCATGAAATCAACAATACGCTCCAACCTGTGTTTTCGCTGGCAGGATTATGTCTCGATCAGGCTGACCTGCCGGACCGGACCCGCGAACGAGTAGAGAAAATTGTCGCTGCTGCTGAACGTGGCAGGAATATTTCGAGAAGAGCCCTGATTTACTCGGCTGAACGGGAGGGGGATACGCTCCCCGTTAATTTGTCTGAAACGATTACAGATATTCTCGCCTTTCTTGATGAGACGACGATTTCTTCTGTACGCATTGATCCGGCGATCGTTCCCAGTTCGGCAACGGTGCGCGTTCAACCGACCGAGCTAATGCAGGTCCTTACGAATCTCGTTACCAACTCCGCCGATGCCATGGACTCGAAGGGTATTGTTCGGGTGTCGTGTGACTACCCTTCGGCTGAGGATGATCCCCTCGTTTCCGACTTTCCCGATTCGCGAGGTGTCGCCCGTATTTCGGTTGCTGACCACGGCGTCGGGATGAAGGAAGGCATTAGACAGCGGGTGTTTGAGCCGTTTTTTTCAACCAAGAAGCCGCGGAAGGGGACTGGATTGGGGTTATCGATTGTTTATGGAATAGTCGAGCGATGGGGTGGCAGGATACGCATAGACTCCACAGAAGGTGAGGGAACGGCCGTTTATGTGCTGGTGCCGCTGGAGCCTCACAACACCACGAATAGAAGAGGTTCAAATGAATAGGATGTTGTTGGTCGAGGATGATGAGTTTGCGTGCAGTGCGTTGCGGGAGTTATTTGAAGAGAACGGTTGGCAGGTCGTGGTTGCGGAAAATGGCATCGAAGCCATGCGCCATATGACGCAAATCAGTTTCGAGGTGATTGTCACTGACGTCTTCATGCCTGAGATGGATGGC
>CAJQLI010000318.1 GCA_905479125.1 uncultured Alphaproteobacteria bacterium
ACCGGCATTGGCAATTTCCTCCGGCTCGCCGAACCGGCCCATCGGGAAGCGTAATGTCATTGCCGCGCGCAGCTCGTCGGTCATGCCGCCGACCATGGCCGTTTCGGCCAGACCGGGGCTTACCGCATTGCAGCGGACCTTCGGTGCCAGCGCGCGGGCGAGCGAGCGGTTGAGCGCGATGATCGCGCCCTTCGATGAAACATAAGCGGGGCCACCCTGGCCATTGCCACCCGTAACCCCGAACAGAACCGAGGTCGAGGTGGTCAGCACGATGGAGCCGCCATCATGCGCCATCATGTATTTGGCGGCGGCCTGGGAAATCAGGAATGATCCGGTGACGTTGACCGACATGACGAAATTGCACTCGTCGGCATCAAGCTCGTCCCAGCGTTTGGAAGAATGCGCGGCGCCCCAGTGCATCAGCGCATCGAGCCCGCCGAACTTGTCGACGGTCTGGTTGACGGCTGCGGCACAGTCTTCGGTCTTGGACACATCGCCGCCAAAGAATGTGAGTTCATCGCATTCGGGGAGTTCCGCGCGCATCCGGTCTTCCTGCGGATCGAACGCCAGGACACGGCATCCGTCCTCAAGAAGAAGCTTTGTACAGGCAAGTCCAATGCCGCTTGCAGCGCCGGTAACGAGGACAGTTTGTCCCATCTAAAATCTCCCGTTTGATTAGAGTCCTAATGATGTGTAATTTATATATGCAAACGAGGCAAAAGAGCTGTTCCGTCAGGAACAAATCAATTGATCTCAGACACGCTCCGGTCAGAGAGCGGTCGAACAGGGCAACATTAGGTCGGCCATTGGCCGGGCGGACACGGGAGCGGGCATGTCAAACTCGTCAAATAATTCGATTCCGAGACCTATTCATTTCGGGCTGGTTACGATTCCAAGGCTAATCATCGGCTGTATGATTCTGGTCGGGATTTTGATCAACGTCGCAAATGTAATCGGGCGTTATCTATTCCTTGAGCCGATTATCTGGGCCGAGGAAATCATGATCTACATCATGGTCTGGACCGTCTTTATCGGCGCGATCCTGGTCACATACGAGGGCCAGCATCTGAAAATGGACGTCTTCTCGGTGATGTTGCCGTCGCCTTTCAAAGAGATCATCAATTTTATCGCCGTCGCCTCGTTCCTGCTCGTGTGCATTTACGTGATACCGAATAACTGGATCGTCGTGGAACTGATGTTCAACAACGACCAGCGAAGCGTTGTTGCGGAAGCCCCGATGGTGATACCGCATTTCGCACTATTGGCAGGGTTCTCGCTGATGTTCGTTGCGATAGTGGTTCGCTTTCGCGCGCACGTCACCGGTCAGTTGACAGGTGAAATCGATCTTCTCGTCAAGGATTACGGCGAGGAAGACACGACAGCGACCGACGTAAAAAGTTAATCCCTTTTAAGAAAACAGACAGACATTAAGGAGCGTATCCATGGAATGGATTATTGGGGGATTAGCGACGATTCCGATGGAATGGTACATGGGTATCGTTCCGGTCGTGCTGCTCATTCTCGGCTTTCCGATCTTCATCATCCTGCTGGCAACCGCATCAATCGTTTTGATCGTGCACCAGGCAGTGCCGCCGATGGCAATGCATATCAACATGTTCGGCAGTGTCGATAAATTCGCGCTGATGGCGGTCCCGTTTTTCATCTTTGCTGGTGAAATCATGGGGCAGGGCGGTATCTCCAAGCGGATCGTCGCCTGGGTGATGTCGATTATCGGCAGTGTCCGTGGCAGTCTTGCCCTGACGACGGTTGGTACCTGTACAGTCTTTGGTGCCATTTCAGGCTCCAGCCCTGCAACGGTTGCCGCGGTTGGGCGACTGCTCTACGCACCGATGCGGCAGGCAGGGTATACTGAGCGGTTTTCATCAGGTCTGATTTCTTCATCAGGCGCCATTGCCACAGTCATTCCGCCGTCAATCGGCATGATCCTGTATGGCGCATCGGCTGAACAATCCGTCGCGCTGCTGTTTGTTGCCGGTGTCATACCGGGGCTTCTGATTGCGGCACTGATGGCGGCGTATATTTACATCTACGCGCTCCGTACGGGTATCCGCGAGGCCTCCGGCTTTTCGTTGTCTCAGTTCTTCACGGCCAGCAAGGAAGGCGTCTGGGCGCTTGGTACGCCTTTCATTATTCTTGGTGGGATTTATGCGGGGATATTCTCTCCGACGGAATCTGCCGGTATCGCCTGCGTATACGCGATTATCGTCACCCGGTTTATCTACGGCGATATCTCCTGGAAGGGTATCTGGACGGTCTCTGTCGATTCCATGTACCTGACCGCACAGGTGCTTATCATCGTGGCTGCGGCAGGCGTGTTTTCGCAGCTTCTGACGATCAGTGGCATCCCGCAGGATGCGGTCGCGGCAATTCAGGATATGAACCTGGAGCCATGGATGGTGTTGATGGTCATCAACGTCTTCCTGCTCCTTGTTGGCTGTGTGCTCGATCCGGGCTCGGCTATCCTGGTCCTGACGCCATTGCTGGCGCCGATTGCGATGGCGATGGGCGTGGATCTGATCCACTTCGGCATCATTATGACGGTGAACCTCGCCATCGGCATGTTCACGCCGCCTTTCGGTCTGAACATCTTCATCACACAGGCGCTGTTCAAGGTACCGCTGTCGAGCATCTATCCGGGTTTGATACCGTTTATCTTCGTCAACCTGGTCGCGCTCGTGATTATCACTTACGTGCCGGAACTGTCGCTCTACCTGACGCAGTTCGTTAATTAGGAAGGGGCGGCTGCCGGTATTCGGCAGCCGCCTCTATCTATCCCTTGAAGTCAGGCACATCGCCGCTGGTTGTCGGTTGTTGTATTGTTTTTTTCGACACGGAGGTAGGCGATAACATCATCGCTGACCGGCCGGTCGTACAGTCGTCAACCGCCCCAATCCTCAAAGAACAAGTTTCTGGCCGGTTTAACCGGGGCGTTTTAGGCGCTCCGTAAACGGGGGTAATTTATGGTGTTTCGCCGGGCCGAGATGCCGCGCTGCAGTGTAACAACGGCCCATGCCGGACCGAAGAGTGGACCGGGTCTGGTCAGGCGGTGGTGTCAGGTTTCGTCGACCGGGTCTGTGTGTTGTCGATGACTGAAAACGCGACGCCGTCCTGAGACTGCTTTTGAACACGTTCTGCAATTGCCCGATCGCGAAGATACTCTTCGTATGTCCGAGCCGGACGAAGAAGATAGGGGCTGACCCGTGTTTCCGCTTCCGGGCTTTCGTGTTCCGACATAGCTTTCCTTGCATCTTCGAGTTTGGCGCAGAAAAATCATCCGCTTCAGGTGGCCTAATTCGATTAGCCGCTTGGTCCTGAAGAAATACGATAAAAGCCGCTGCGGATCGAAATCTCAAACCCAATTTTCAAGTTATCCACAACCGAAGATATTTTCCTGTAGATAACTTGGGGATGCCCTTGATGGTTAATGGTTCCGGTCTTCTGATTCCGCGGGTGCTGGCGCGGGTTACGTCGAATTAATTCGTCATCCCGCGACAGGGAACATTAATCATGTTACCAGATCACGGCTTTGACGATTCCAAGAGAAGACGATGTTTCCCGAAAATCTGTTCATTCCGTCGGGCGTTTCTGTCGCCAAGGGCAGGGCGTGCGCCATAGCTCTTTCTGTCATGGGAAACAGTGTTCATCCGGAGGGTGCCGCCCACCGTGTGTGCGGTTGGGCAGCGGGGGTTGTTGAAACGGAAACCCGGCAGACTTTGAATAAATTCCATCGCCGGGAAAATATGGTCCTTGTCGGCAGACTGGCCTTCACGTGAGAGATTTAAATTGATTACACCCAGAACGATCGGATTTATTGCGCTTGCCGGCGCCATACTCGGCTATGGCGGTTTATGGCCGGTATCGAAGACTGCGCTCGAGTTCACGCCTCCGTTCTGGTATGCGTCGATCCGCATTGCGATCGGGGCAACAATTCTGTTCGGCGTTCTTCTGGCGACCGGAAAACTGCGGTTACCGACCCGCCACGACATGCCGCTGGTTCTGAATGTCGGCATTTTCATGATGGCGATCTATACCCTGATGATGCATATCGCGCTGCTCTATGTTGATGCGGGCAGGGCTGCCTTATTGGGGTATACGACGCCTATATGGGTGCTGCCAGCGGCATATTTTATCCTGAAGGAACGTCCGTCACGGCGCCGGCTATTGGGCCTGGCGGTTGCCGTTTCCGGCCTGATGGTCCTGTTCAATCCAGCGAGCTTCGACTGGAGCAATACGGACGTTGTCATCGGGAACCTGCTGCTATTGGGCTGCGGGCTTAGCTGGTCGATTTCGATTGTTCATATCCGGAAGCACAAACCTGTCCGGACACCCCTGCAGCTTGCCCCGTTCCAGCTGTCCCTGGCGGCCGCGCTCATCGCGATCATGGCGTTAATCTTCGATCCCCTGCCGGTGTGGACGGGCGATGCGATCCAGATCGGTGTGTTTACCTATGGCGGGATAATGGGCACAGCGGTGGCGATGCTTTCCGTTACTACAGCTGTGCGTTACCTGCCGACCGTTGTGTCGACTGTGGGGCTTCTGGGCGTGCCTGTATTCGCGCTTACGTTGAGTGTTCTGTTCCTTGGTGAACAGCTGACGGTCGATCTCGTCACCGGCGTTGTGCTTATTCTGGCAGGCATTGGACTTGTCTCGGTGCCGGACCGGAAACCGGCCGCTCCCTGAAGATATGGGTGAGCGACCGTTCTCGGTTGGATCAGGACAGTTTGATCAGGCGCTCCAGGTTGCCGCTGTATATTTTGGCCCGTGTTTCGGCGTCGATATCCAGCTTGTCGACAGCGTTGATCGTCTCGCGGATCAGCAGGCCGCCGCCTTCGGGATCGAACGGCGCATCAGTGGCGAAAAGCGAATGGTCGGGTCCGAAGAATTCCAGGCCACAGGCGGCCGCGGCGGTAGAACCGTTGGTGGCCGTGTCCGCGTAGAACATCTTGAAATATTCCTTGGGCTGTTTCTTCAGTCCGGCCTGTTCGGCCAGCGGATTCCGATCCGGGTCGCCACCGAATATCTGTTGGAACCCGATGCCGATTTTCTCGGCAAAAAACGGGATCATGCCGCCGAAATGGTGGGTGATGATCTTGATATCGGGCAGTTTGTCGAACAGGCCCGAATATATAAGCCGCGTCATGCAGGCGCTGGTTTCGTATGGCCAGCCGAAGGTGAACCAGATTTCGAACTCGGATGCATCTTCCTGGGCGTAATCGGGGAAGTTCGGACCGCGCATCGGGTGTATCCAGATCGGCAGATCGTGCTGCACCATGGTCTCGAACAGCGGATAGAACTCCGGCGCGGATATGGGCTTGCCGAGAACGTTGGTGAACAGCTGAATGCCTTTGGCGTCCAGCTCGTTGATGGCACGGTTGGCTTCGGCAACTGCGGCATCCGGATTATTCATCGGCAGGGAGGCGATAAAACCGGCGAGGCGGTCCGGGTTCTGCTTCACGCGGGCGGCCAGTCCGTCATTGGCGATACGCGCCAGTGCGGGGGTCTGTTCCGGGCTGCCGAGCATTTCAATCGGCGGATTGGCGAGCGAGATGATCTGTCGGTAGTCGTCAAACCCGTCGAGCAGGCGCATATGCGCGTCTTCGTCATGCAGTGCGGTCAGCGCACCGAAGAACTTGACGATGCCGGGGTCGGGTGCGATCTCGGCGAATTTTTCAAAATAGGATTTCGGAATAACGTGATTGTAGGCGTCGATGCGCGGCATTGGCACTCCTTCGGATTTTGGACTCAATGATAGATCGTCGGCAGCGTTGTGCAAAACCCCTTCGATGTGCTGATATCTGTTTCTCGGGCAAAGGTGATGTCCAGCAAGATAATTGCCGAAGAGCAGGCGGAAATGGCCGGATTACGCAAAACGCGAAAGGCCGCATAACAGGTAGGGAGAAACGGGATATGGCCGGACCGCTAGACGGTGTACGCGTCATCGAACTGACAACGATGATTACCGGGTCGTTATGCGGCCAGATGCTGGCCGATATGGGCGCCGATAACATCAAGATCGAAAAGATCGAGGGCGGGGACATGTTCCGGGCCTGGCGCGGTGGTCGCTATAGCGCCCAGTTCGGTGCCTATAACCGCAACAAGCGCTCAATGACGCTCGACCTGCGATCGGATGAAGGCCGCGAAATCCTGCTCAAGCTGGTGGAAACGGCAGACGTCCTTGTCGAAAATTTTCGGCCCGGCGTGATGAAACGTCTCGGGCTGTCGGTTGAGCAACTGCGGGAACGTAATCCGAAACTGATCTATTGTTCGATCTCCGGCTTTGGCGAGGACGGACCGTATGAGAAGCGCCCGGCCTATGATGCCGTGGCGCAGTCTCTGTCGGGTATCGCCAGCCTGTTTGTGGATCCGGAGAACCCGCAGACGACGGGCCCGACGATCAGCGACAACGTCACCGGCATCAATGCGTGTTACGGCATCATGGCGGCATTGTTCGAACGCGAGCGGGGCGGGCCGCCACGAAGCCTCAGCGTGAACATGCTCGAAAGCTCGATCTGGTTCCTGCCTGACCCTTTCGCCAACATGACCCAGCAGGACATCCAACCAAGCCCGACCGCCCGGTCAGAGGCGTCCCAGTCTCACGCCCTGCGCTGTGCCGACGGCAAGCTGCTTGCGGTGCATCTGTCATCGCAGGAAAAATTCTGGCAG
>CAJQLI010000319.1 GCA_905479125.1 uncultured Alphaproteobacteria bacterium
CCGCGAGCGGGAAGAAGATCGGCACCGTGAGGAGCATCATCGAGACCTGATCCATGAACATGCCGAGTACCAGAAGCACGCCGAACATGATCAGCAGCATTACCAGCGGGGCAAGTTCAACCTGTGTCGCCCACTCGATCAACCCGGCGCTGGCACCGGTAAAGGCAAGCAACTGGCTGAAGGTGGAAGAGGCGAGAATGATCAGCAGGACCATCGCCGTCACCCGGAGAGAACCGGCAAACGATTTGACAAGGATTTCCCATGACAACACACGGTAGATCACAGCCAGAACGACAACGCCGAGCGCGCCGAACCCGGCGGCTTCTGTCGGTGTTGCAACACCGAGGATAATCAGTCCGATCACGCAGAACACGACGAGACTCATCGGGAGCACGTTCATGATGACCGATTTTACGATCTCGCCGAACGTATGCGCCTCCACCTGGTACTCGGGAGCCGCGTCGGGGTCGATCTTGACCTGGACGTAGATCAGCACCGAATACAGGATGGCCAGAACCAGTCCCGGCAGGACGCCGGCGATCAGCAGTTTGCCGATATCGATCTCGGCCAGGCTGGCCAGCAGCACGGCAAGCGCCGAGGGCGGGATGATCATGGCGAGTCCGCCGGTGCCGAGGATCGGTCCCATCGACATGTGGCGTTTGTAGCCGCGCCGTGTCATCTCCGGCACCATCAGCGATCCCATCATGGCGGTGTTCGCCATGGTGGAGCCCGACAGGGTGGCAAAAATAGTACCGCCCGCGACCGTGATATAGGACAGCCGCCCCGGCAGGCGCCCGAAACAGAGTTCAAGCGTATCGAACACGCGGACCGCAAGGCCGGTATGGAAAAACAGTTCGCCCATAATGATAAAAAGCGGCACCGGTATAAGGGCGAATATCGTCACCGCCTCGACGGCATTGACGACGATCTGCGGCATCGCGGCAAGTCCGCCAGCGACCGTACCGTCGCCCATAAAGACAATGGCGCCGACGATGTTTGCCGCCAGGAAGGCGAAGGCCACCGGGAGGCCGAGCAACATCAGTGCGATGACCATGCCGACGAGGAACCCGGCGATCGAATACCATTCGGTAAGAATTTCCATCAGAGCGACTCCCCGGAGCCGACTTTGCCGGAGTAATAGGAATCGTATCCAAGCAGGTAGCGGGAGAATTCGATCGCGACCAGAGAGAAACCGAGCGGGAAGGGAACGAACAGGATCCATTTGGGCATGTCGATCGACCGCAGGTCGAGTTCGCCCGAACTGAATGCGCCGACCATTTCGATCCAGCCGTAATAGACGAACAGGAGCGACAGCAGGATACAGAGGATGTAGACGAGCTTCGCCATCAGCCACCGGATCATGTCGGGCATTGCCATGGTGAGGGATTCGACAACGACATGACCTTTCAGACGCACCAGCCATGGTGCGCCGAACATCGTTGAAAACAGCAGGCAATATTCGGCAATGGCGCTGTACCACTGGATCGAATTAAAGCCGATGGTGCGCACCGTCACGTCGGCGATAATGCCAACGAAGATCAGCGCGAGCATCAGTCCACCCAGAATGGCGAGGCTGATGATAAGCCCGTTATAGGCTCTGGAAATCAAGGTCATGCTTTGCCTGCTTGCGGTAAGGCGTAACGGCCCCGCACCTCAAGGGTGCAGGGCCGGGTCGTTTTCGTCAGCTCCGGCTTACTGGCCGTGATAGAGCTTGCTGAGCGTTTTGGCTTCCGGTGTACCGACCGCCTTCAGGCGTGCGATCGGCACCTTGTTGGCGAGGGCGCGGAACTTGGCGCCGGCTTCGGGCGACAGGGTGATTTCCTTCTGACCGAATTCCTTCGCAAGGATTTCACGTTCTTTCACAACCAGCGGCTTCCAGTAGGCGGCCGATTTGATTTCCCATTCAGCGCCAACGTCACGCATGATCTTCCGGCCTTCGGCGCTGAGTTTTTTCAGAGCCTTATTGGACATGAAGACAGACGGCTCAAGCTGATAGAAGTTCGGGTATACGCGGTATTTCACAAACTTCGCCCAGCTGAGGCCACGGGTCCACATTTCGGGGAAGGCGAAGCCATTGACCAGGCCGCGTTCCAGGGCGTTATAGATTTCCGGAACCTGCACGGTAACCGTGGTGGCACCGAGGCCTTTCAGGAACGCGTCATAGACCGGCACGGACCGCATTTTGAAACCTTTGAGCGAGATCATGCCGTCTGCGCCGATCTCCGGTTTTTTGCTGAGATAAAGGATGAACGACACGCTGGTCGCCGTCTGCGACAGCAGAACACCGTCGAGGCGCTTGGTGATCGCCGCGTCGAGTGCCGCCATGGCGCCATTCTTGCGCGCGTCCCAGGGGCGAAGCTGTGTGGCGGAAAGTGCATCGACCTCCGGCACAACACCGCGATGATAACTGGCTGCAGTGTACATCAGGTCATACAGGCCCGATTTGAATCCCTTGGACTGGGCCGGCGCCTTGGAGATTTCCGGGCCGCCGATATGGCTGATCTTGAAATGGCCTTTGCCCTTTTCGTTCGCAAGTTCGATAAAGCGAAGGAAGTCGGCGGTCAGCGGGAAGTTTTTCGGCCAGGCGGAAATGCCTTTTAATTTAACCTCGGCAGCCTGGGCGACCGGTGCCACCAGCACTCCGGAAAGCGCAGCC
>CAJQLI010000320.1 GCA_905479125.1 uncultured Alphaproteobacteria bacterium
CCCGAGCGTCGGTGTGCCGGTCGCCGCCGCAATATGCATCAACCCGGAATCATTCCCGACATAGAGTGTCGACCGCCCGATGCAGGCGGCCGCAACCGGCAAAGACTGCCCAATCAGATCAATTCTACGCCCTTCCGGCAGCGCATCGAACACTGGTTGTGCCATAGCCCGCTCCGATTCTGCTCCCTGAACCGCGACCGTCGCTCCCTCCAGAACGCCACCCTTTTCGGTGGCACGCAGTGCCAAGGCTGAGAACCTGTCGGCTGGCCATTGCTTGCCGCCCCAATTTGCGGTCGGACCGATGGCGAGCACAGGTTTACCGGACGGTACCAAAGCCCCGGCCTTTTCCCACGCGTCGTCTGACAAGTACAACATCGGCGCCGGGGCCGGCGATACGCCGATCAGGCGTCCGAGCTCCTCAACACGGTGAATGTTGTCATCCCGGTACTTGCCGATATGCCGTTCACCCGCCCGCATAAAACGCGCCAGCATGGAACCACGCAAATCGTATATCCGGTCCCAGCGTTTTCCGGCACACGCCGCCCACAAAGAAATCCAGTGGCTGTGAAACGGCTTCTTCTTGATAACGATCAAGCGGTCGAGACCCGGTATTGCCTCAAATAACGGCGCCGCCGGGGCGCCGCAGGCAACCGTAAACCGAACGCCGGGATGCTCTGCGGCCAAATGCGCGATCAGCCCCGACGACAGGACGGCGTCGCCAATACGCGTTGCGGTAATAAACAGAATCTTCAACGGTCGGTTTCCAGAATAACGACTTTTACATTCACAAGGGATGCATGACCGGGCGCGACTCCGCAACCACCTTGGACCCCATCGTTCATTGTATAGAAAGTCACGCTCTGATACGGAGATATTCATTCCGGCCAATCTGCCGGACAATACGGAAAGCCCTTATCTTGACCACGCCCGCCAGCGGCAGTTACGCACCGAAGCTGAACAATGTCCGCGGCATTCTGTGGATGCTGCTTGCGGTCACCACCCTGACGACCATGTTCGTTGTCGTGAAGCAGATGGCCACTGAATTACCAATATTCGTTGTCGCCATCGCGCGCACCTTCTTCGCGCTCTGCATGCTGACACCGTGGCTTATCCGATCCGGCCCGGCGGTTCTCCGGACACACAGACCGGGACTGCATTTCATACGTGCATTCTGCGGCATTTCGGCATTTGTGACGCTGATATTTGCCCTGGAAGATCTGATCCTTGCAGACGCCATGGTTCTCGCCTTTACGTCTCCGTTCTGGTCGATCCTGATAGGTGCAATCGTCCTGAAGGAATTGATACGGGGACGGCGGATTGCCGCTACTGTGGTCGGTTTCTGCGGGATGCTGCTGATTGTAAAACCGCATCTCGGCGTTGAACCGGCGATGCTCCTGGCATTGGGCAGCGCAGTCCTGACGTCATCGGCCATGATTTCGATGAAAAACCTGTCCTCGACGGAGCCCCCCACCCGGATTGTCTTTTACTTCATGTTTTTCGGCACGCTGATCCTGCTGCCTGGCGCCGCATATACGTGGGAGACGCCGACGCTCACCCAGACAGGCTGGCTATTCCTGGCAGGTGTTCTGGGCGCCATCGGCCAGGATTTCCTCGCGCGCGCATACGATGCCGGAGAAGTCAGCATCGTCGCGCCGTTCGATTTCATGCGACTGCCGGTCGCCGCGATACTCGGTTTTCTGGTGTTCTCGGAAATACCGGATCAATGGTCGATCATCGGGACCCTGATCATTATCTCTTCAGCGGTCTACCTGCTGCGTCGCGGACATGTCGAACGCCGGGAGGCCAAAAACGACGCTCCCGGATCGTAGACGTTATTTCCGTCAGCGCTTCGAGATCGCCTTCACCTTGCGCTGTTTCTTGCCGCTATAGGCGCTGAGCGGCCGGATCAGGCTGTTACTGGCATTCTGCTCGATGATATGCGCCGCCCAGCCGGTAATCCGGCTCATGACGAAGATCGGCGTGTACATATCGATCTCGAAGCCCATCAGGTAATAGGCAGGACCTGCCGGGAAATCGAGGTTCGGGTGAATGTTCTTTTCCGAAACCATGATATTCTGAAGAATGTCTGAAATCTCCAGCCACTTGGTATCGCCCTTCCATTTCGCAAGGTCTTCCAAAGCGGCGCGCATTGTGGGGACGCGGGAATCTCCCTGCTTGTAGACACGGTGACCGAAGCCCATCACCAGTTCGCCCGCCGCCTGTTTGTCGCGCAGCCATTTTTCGGCCCGCGCCGGCGTGCGGATTTCTTTCAGGTTATGCATCACCGCTTCGTTTGCACCGCCATGCAGCGGCCCTTTGAGCGAGCCGATACCACCGGTCACCGCACTGTAGATATCCGACCGCGACGACGTGATGACGCGTGCCGTGAAGGTTGATGCGTTGAAACTGTGCTCGGCATACAGAATGAGCGATATATCGAATGCGCGGATCACTTCCTTCGGCGGCACTTCGCCAAAGCACATGTGGAAGAAATTTTCCGACATGGTCAGGTCCTTGCGCGGCGTCTTGCGCGGCAGGCCTTTACGGAACCGGTAATCGGTCGCAATCATGGTCGGTATCTTGGCGAGCATATCCATTGCCCGGTCCAGGTCTTTTTCCGCCGGCTCCCCGCCCCAGGCGGTTTCCGTCGTTCCGAGATAACTGACCGAAGTGCGCAGCGTGTCCATCGGATGCGCGCGTTTCGGATACTGGCGGATAACCTCCACATGGGGCCGCGAGATATTCCGGCGGCTGCGTTCATCCTTTTCGAACTTGCGAAGCTGCGCCCGGGTCGGCAGCTCGCCGTGCCACATCAGGTAGGCGACTTCCTCGAACCGGCAGTTTGCCGCCAGGTCCTGCACCGCATAGCCGCGATAGGTCAGCGAATTGGTTTCCGGCATGACCTTCGACACCTCGGTGGTATCGACAGTAACGCCTGCCAATCCCTTATAGATGACAGGGTCCGCCGCCGCGGCCTTCTTCACCTTGGTGTTTTTGGCTTTCGCCTTCTTCTTCGCGCTTTTCTTCGTGGGTTTCGCCGCCATTGCCGGTCTCCCTGCCATCAAACTTTGAAGTTGAAAATATCCTGATCGAACTTGTTGTAATCCTCGTAGCGGATCAGTTCATAGAGCCGCGCCCGCGTCTGCATGCGGTCGACAATATGTTCCTGTGTCCCCTGCTGACGGATCGCCGCAAGCCCGTCTTCCACTGCCTTCATTGACAGGCGAAGCGAGGTCACCGGATAGATCGCGATATTGTAACCGAGATCTTCCAGTTGCTTCTTGGTCAGCAGCGGTGTCTTGCCGAATTCCGTGAGATTGGCGAGCAGCGGCACGTCAAGCGCTTCGCGCACCGCTTCGTATTCCGACATATCCTGAAGCGCTTCCGGGAAGATCGCATCCGCTCCGGCATCGATATAGGCCTTCGCCCGGTCAAGCGACGCCTGAAGCCCCTCGGAGGCCCGCGCATCGGTACGCGCCATGATCAGGAAGTTCGGGTCTTTTCGTGCATCCGCCGCAGCACGGATCTTCATCGTCATTTCGCGCACCGGCACGATGTTTTTATTATCGAGATGGCCGCAGCGCTTGGGGTTCTCCTGATCTTCAAGATGACACCCCGCGATGCCCAGCTCTTCGAGCTCCAGGATACTGCGTGCCGCACTCATCGGCTCGCCGAAGCCGGTATCGATATCGATCAGCGCCGGCAGGTCTGTGACCCGCGCGATCTGGCGCCCGCGCTGGGTAACTTCGGTCAGTGTCGTCAGACCGATATCGGGCAGGCCCAGTTCCGCCGACAGCGCCGCACCGGAGATATAAACCCCGTCAAAGCCCTGCTCTTCAATCGCCAGCGATACGATGGGCGAATGCGCGCCCGGAAACTGCAGCAACCGGCCGGTCGCAAGTTCCTCACGGAACGACGCACGCTTTTCGGCCGCCGTCTTCTTGGCAAACAGCATCAGAAAATCCCTCTGTCATCGCGGGTGGCGTAATCGAGGCTCACGGCGTCAAGCGTAACATGTAATCCGCCCAGTTCATCGGCCGTCAGGCTCGGCAGACGCTGAACGGTATCGAGAAAACGATCCCGCTCGCCATCGCTGACAAGGCCATCGACCAGCATCTTGAACTTGTTGATGTAGTTCTCCCGGACGAAAGGCCGCGCACCCGCGGGATGCGCATCGGCGAGCGCCAGTTCGTCTTCAAGCGTCGATCCGTCCTTCATCGTGATCACGACCCGGCCGCCAAAGGCACGCTGGTTCGGATCGGGATGATGATAGCGTTCGGTCCAGCGCGGGTCTTCGACGGTCGAAATGCTGTGCCACAGCTTCACCGTGTCGGGCCGCTGCGCGCGTTCCGGCGCGTAGGATTTAACGTGGTGCCATGCCTGATCCTGCAGGGCGACCGCGAAGATATACATGATCGAATGATCGAGCGTCTCGCGGCTGGCGGTCGGGTCCATCTTCTGCGGGTCGCCGGCGCCGGTGCCGATGACGTAATGGGTGTGATGGCTGGTCTGGATGACGATATTGTCGATCGTATCGAAGTCCGAAATCTGTGCGCCCATCTTGCGCGCGAGATCGATCAGCGCCTGGCTCTGATATTCCGCGGAATGTTCCTTGGTATAGGTCTCCAGGATCGCGCGCTTGGACTCGCCCGCTTCGGGCAGCGGCACGGTATAGTTCGCATCCGGGCCGTCCAGCATCCACGCAATTACGCTGTCTTCACCTTCATAGATCGGTGACGGCGCGCCTTCTCCGCGCATGCAGCGATCAACAGCTTCGATCGCGAGCTTGCCTGCATGGGCCGGGGCGTAGGCCTTCCAGCTTGAAATCTCGCCCTTGCGCGACTGGCGCGTCGTGCAGGTGACATGCAGCCCCTGCTGCACCGATTGGTAGATCGTCTCGGTATCCAGCTTCAGCAGCGTGCCGAGCGCGGCGGCCACCGACGGGCCGACATGCGCGATATGATCGATCTTGTGTTCGTGCAGGCAGATGCCCTTCACCAGGTTCACCTGAATTTCGTACCCGGTCGCAATCCCGCGCAGCAATTGCTTGCCGTCGAGGCCCTTCTGCTGGGCGACCGCAAGCGTCGGCGGGATGTTGTCGCCGGGGTGGGAATAATCGGCGGCAAGAAACGTGTCGTGATAATCAAGCTCGCGCACTGCGGTGCCATTGGCCCAGGCGGCCCATTCGGCACCGAAGCGCTGATCGGCAGGCATCCCGAAGATCGTCGCACCGCCGTCGCGCGGATGACAGATCGCCATCGCGCGTGCGTTCGCCACCGGGCGGCGATTAACCGAGGCCATGGCAACAGATGCGTTATCGATCATCCGGTTGATGACCATGTCCGTGACATCGTCATCGACGTCGACCGGGTCCGCTGCAACCGCGGCGATTTTCCAGGCGAACTGATCTTCGCGTTTCAATTCCTGTTTCGAAGGATAGACCTTAACGGTATGATTTTTCACGAGTTGGCTGCTCCGGCTCGGCGGTTGAAAGGGCGCGCCATCATACCGGCGCGGACAGGGGCGTCAACGCAGAGTCCCGCCCGTTCTTGCCGCCCAAACAGGGCTGTGATACGCAAATGAGATAACAGGGAGGGATGCCGAAATGGCCGATTACATTCTGCGCGTTTACACCGACGTTTTGACTGAGAAAGCCACGTTGTCCAGCGCTCTGCCGGGTGGCAATCGTGGTCTCTATCTCGCCGACGGTATGGCGACAGTGCGCGACGAACGCGGTGGCGCGACCCTCAGCGCGAATTCCGCCTGGTTCTCGACCGGCAACACGACGATCACCGCAGGGGCCAATGGTGCGCGGGTCCTCCGGTATGAACTGGTCAAAGGCGGCACGCCCGATGCGGACGGTCTTGCGCAGGGCGACGGCGTGACATCGATCCACAAACTTTCCGCTGCCGTCGATCTCGAACCGGGGGACGGTTACCTGTGGCGCTGCGACCGGGTCGATATCCCGCCCAGCGGCATTGCCTATACCCATGTCCATCAGGGCCCCGGTATCCGCTGTCTTCTCGAAGGCGGATTCAAGGTTGAAACCGGCGGTGAAACCCACGTTATCGCCGCCGGTGAGCCATGGTTCGAGGCCGGACCGATTCCGGTCCTTGCCTACGCGCCCGACGACAAACCCGGCAATTTTTCGCGCACAATGATCCTGCCGCGCGCCCTCAAGGGAAAATCATCGATTTCCTACGTGAACGAGGAAGACAAGGACAAACCCAAGCGCCAGAAATACACGATTTTTCTGGACGAATTCATCGAGATATAAATCATGGCTGATACGTCTTCGAACCTCCGCACCGGCGGACAAATCCTTGTCGATTGCCTGCGTCTGCACGGCGTCGATACCGTCTTCTGCGTGCCGGGTGAAAGCTATCTCGCCGCGCTCGATGCGTTCCACGACGTTCAGGACCAGATCAACCTCGTCGTCTGCCGCCAGGAAGGTGGCGTTACCAACATGGCCGATGCCTGGGGCAAGATGACCGGCAAACCCGGCGTCGCCTTCGTCACCCGCGGACCGGGTGCGACGAACGCCTCGGTCGGTATCCACACCGCCCATCAGGATTCAACGCCGCTGATTCTGTTCGTCGGACAAATCGCCCGCGACATGTCGGAACGCGAAGCGTTTCAGGAAGTCGATTACCGCCGCATGTTCGGCGAAATGACCAAGTGGGTCGCCCAGATCGACAATCCCGCCCGCGTGCCCGAAATGGTCAGCCGCGCCTTCCACGTCGCAACATCGGGTCGCCCCGGCCCGGTCGTGCTCGCCCTGCCCGAAGACATGCAGACCGAACGCGCCGATGCCGAAGACGGCCAACCCTATCACAGCGCGCAGGCCAACCCGGGTGCCGCCGATCTGGCGACATTCCGTGAGATGCTTGATGCGGCGAAAAAACCACTGGTGCTGGCGGGCGGCGGCGGCTGGACACCGGAGGCCTGCACCGATCTGGCCGCGTTTGCCGAACAGAACCACCTGCCCGTCGCCGTATCGTTCCGCCGACAGGACCTGATGGATAACCGCCATCCGAACTATGCCGGTGTGATCGGCCTCGGCATTAATCCCAAGCTGAAGGCACGGCTGGATGAAACCGACCTTCTGATCGTGCTCGGCCCGCAACTGGGGGAAATCGTCTCCGGCGGCTACACCTATTTCACCTTCCCGAAACCGAAGCAGCCATTCATTCATATCAGCGCCGGTGTGGACGAACTCGGCAAGGTCTATCAGGCCGATCTCGGGATCAATTCCGGCATGGCCGAATTCTGCGCCGCCGCCAGGGCGATGGACCCGGTCGACGGTGCGTGGGTCGGGGAAGCGGCGACCGCCCATGCCGATTACATGGCGTTCTCCAGCCCCGCCCCGATGCCCGGCGACGTGAATTATTCCGAAATTGTCGGCTGGCTGAGCGAGAACCTGCCGGAAGATTCCGTGATCACGAACGGTGCCGGTAACTACACCGTCTGGGTCCACCGGTTCTTCCGCTACAAGCAATACGGCACCCAGCTCGCCCCGCAATCGGGCGCGATGGGCTACGGTGTGCCATCCGGCGTCTCAGCCGCCGTCCGTCACCGCGACCGGGTGGTCGTATCGTTCAGTGGCGATGGCTGTTTCCAGATGAACGGCCAGGAAATCGGCACCGCCGTGCAGCAGGGCGCAAAGGTGATCTTCGTCGTCGTCAATAACGGCATGTACGGCACCATCCGGATGCATCAGGAAACCCATTATCCGAAACGCAAATCCGGCACGGACCTCGTAAACCCCGACTTCGCCGCCCTCGCCCGCGCCTATGGCGCGCACGGCGAGACGGTCACGCAAACAGCCGATTTCGAAGCGGCGTTCGAACGCTGCCGCGCGGTGGACGGGCCGTCATTGATAGAACTGGTGATCGATCCCGATGCGGTCCTGCCGACGTCGACGCTGTCGGGGATACAGGCGGCGGCGCTGAAGGCGTAGCATTCACATTTGATAAAGCGGGCTGATCTCCTGTTCCCTGCGGGGGATCAAGGCCATACCGGCCTGGACGCGACCAACGAGTATTTTCTGTCATCGGTTTTGCGGTAATATTTCCCGGGGATGTCGATGTATACTGCCTAGTCCGATTTCAGCCGAGAGAAGGCGCAGTTCGTATTTCAGCGCAGGACAAAATGCTGATGAGAAATCTCTAGGAGAAATTCTATGCCCAATAGTGAATCCTAGGCACCTGAGGTGTCGGACCTTCCCACCGTGTTCCGCATTCCGCAGCGACGTCTATTCGACTATCTGCTTTGTATTATCGGCGTTATCTCGCTTTTTTATTGGCTGCCAGAAACAAACTGGCTCGACCTACGAGAGATTTTGGTCCGCGCAGCCCTGATGTCATTTTTTCTATTCTTGTTCGTTCGAATAGCTATCCTTGTTCTCGCATTTGGTGAGCCAATTTACGTCGATCAAAATGGAATTGAATACCGACAGCTTTCCAAGGTCACGTCCATACCGTGGTCACATATTGTAAGTATCGACTTGTTTAGGCCTTCGCCCCCAACTCACTGGTTCAGCCGTGCTTTCCACAACATAGTTGGCACTAAGATGGTGGCGATTTTGTACAAAGCCTCCCCGTCACAGGAGACACAAGAGATCCGACTAACGGGTGCTTATGATCCGGGTGCGATATCAATTGTGGCCACCCTGCGCCGATTTCATTTTGAACTTGGGCCCACACAGTCAACGCAGGAAACTCAGGTAAAAGTTCAATATCTTGGCTCAAAGTTCTTCCAACAGTTCAATAGTCAAAACTTGAAGAAAACGCTGCATGCCAGACCGGCACTCGCTGCGCTGTTAGCGTTCATGTTCAGCATGTTGTTTACCGTCGGAATTTTTATCTATCTGGCGTTTCCATATCTTGCAAAATGGGTGAAAGAATATTTTCTCATCACCGATAGCTTTTAAGAGTCACTTAAGCCGCTCACCCCATCAACTTGTTCATCTCCGGATGGATGATATTGTCTTTGCCCCAGTTCAGCGTGCCGGACGCCTTCATCTCCTCGCAGGCCTCGCGGACCTGCGTATAGATCAGCAATGAGAACAGACCGCCGATGCTGACCCGCGCCACGCCCATTTCCTGCATCTGGCTGAGGTCTGGGGCTGCCGGGTTGGCGAGGAAATTGACCGGGCCGTCGATGGCGGCGACCAGCTTTTCCATGGTTTCGCGGTCCCGCACGAAGGGCACGAAGACGCAGCCTGCGCCCTCTTCCAGATAGGCATTACAGCGCCGGACGGCGTCATCGAACACGTCATCACCCCGGCCGCCGAAAAATCCGTCGGTGCGGGCGTTGATCACGAAGGGCACACCGTAGTCGTCGGCTGCTTTTTTCGCGGCGCGGATGCGGGCAACCGACAGGTCGTAATCCAGTAAGGGATGGCCCGCCAACTGGGATGATGAGTCTTCGATATTGGCACCGACTGCGCCCGCATCCAGCGTTGCAATCACCGTGTCGGCCACCGATTCAGGTGCTTCGCCGTATCCTGCTTCCATATCCGCGGTTACCGGCAGATCGACCGAGGCGGCGATCTTTTTGATCATAAACAGCATGTCGTCGCGGCTGATGACCTCCCCATCCGGACAGCCGAGCGACCAGGCGATGCCTGCACTCGACGTCGCGATGACGGGATAGCCCTGTTCAGCGACGATCCGCGCACCAGCGACGTCCCACACGTTGGGCAACACCAGCGTTTCGTCTGCATCGATCAGCGCCTGAAGTTTTTCGGCCCGCGCGATCAGTGTCGCTTTGTCCATGATTGTTCCCCGTTTTGATCGTGGATCAGATGACGATTTCCGGTACCGGGCCGCCATTCGCCATGCCGAGCACGCCGTCAATGATTGCATCAACATCATTCACAGCCGCAAACGTCAGCAGATCGCGTGCTTTTTCGACCATCTCGTCACGCGTCAGGGCCAATTCCGGATCACCCTTACAGGCCGTCCGCGCGGCCGTGACAGACGCGCCGTCTTTGAGGTTCACCGTCACCTCGCCGCCCCAGTCTTTCGGATAGGCGTTGCTGTAGGTTTCCCCTGCCCGCACCGCGATGGATTTGCGCAGTTCCGCCGCACGCTCGCGACCGGACGGATCGAAGGAGGCAAAGACGCATTTGCCGTCGAGCAGGCTGATCGCCACACAGTGCTGAACCGAAAATTTGGCTTCGTATTCGCTTTCCGGTACCGGGCGATCGCACACATCGATAGACGCCTGATAGACCGCGACATCGACGCTTTCGATATCATTCACGTCGATTTTGCCGGAAAGTTCGAGCGCCGCGTCGATCACCGGGTGCGTATGGCGGCAGGACGGCCACGGCTTGATAGATGTCAGGTGCACCTGCCACGGCGCATCCGGATCGCGCAGCACGGCGTCCGGATCGGGATCGGGACAGGCGCCGGCATAGAGCCCCTGCGGTCCTTCAAGAATGGCGGGCGGTCCGGTAAAGCCGAGCTGCGCCAGTTCGGCAGCAACAACCCCCGCCTCCGCGCCGCGCCCGGCATGCAGATGCTTGCTCATCGCCCCCGTATTCAGAAACTCCCACAACCCGGCGGATTGCGTTCCCGCATTGCCGAGCGCGTGCACGGTTTCGGCATCCGTCAGCCCCATCAGCGTCGCCGCGGTCATCGCCCCCCCAAACGTGCCGCAGGTCGCGGTGTTGTGCCAGATTTTGTAATGCGCCTTGCCGACCGACATCCCGACACGGGTACAGGCCTCAAACCCGAACAGGATTGCTTTCAGGAATTCGGGCCCCGTCGGCATATCGTCCCCCGCGATTGCGAGCGCCGCCGGTATCGTCACACAGGCGGGATGCACGACCGACGCCTTGTGCAGGTCGTCCACTTCCAGGATATGGGTAAGACCGCCCATCACCAGCGCCCGGCGGCCCGTATCGCCTTCCTTGCCCTTCAGGTAGGCGAGCAGTTTTTCGCCCGGCACCGACCGGCGGCCCGCCAGCATGTTGGCAATACCATCCAGCGTGAACAACGCCATCGCATCCAGATCGGCCTGCCCAACCGGCTTGTTGCGGATCAGGGATACGAGCTCCTCCGTCAGGGAGCCGTCGAATTGCGGGGAGAGAAGTTCTTCGGGGTCGGTATTCATGGCTCTGCCTCGGTGCGCTGCCTCGGTATAGGTTGGCGCATTATGACATGTTCGGGCAGCGTTCATAAAGATGCGACCCATTAACGGGCCGATTCCCCCGGAGGCCTTGAAAGATCACGGCCAGCCGGTAATTTCCGCCGAAGAATTCCACCCATCCTGCAGACGCGCCCGCCTCAGGCGGCCGGTTAAACCGGCGGCTCATATTTCGGGAAGCGATCCGACGATATGTTGGCAATACCCTGCAGTGTCGGGGAGTGTATTCATCAAAATGCGTCCCCGGTTATCACGGTACTTTGGTATGAATCGTTCTCTCCAAAAGGATACCCCTCGTTCGAATTAGTGGACACACCGGTTAGTCAGGAGACTGTCCGTACCGGCTGAATTGGCTTGCGGAAATTGGGGGCTGTCATGATAATGACGGGATGAATCCCCCTGCCCCCCTTCCCTGTCGGCCTGTTCAGAAAGATCATCGCCGGCGACCCCTATCGAAAATCCCGCCTGCACGACGAGAAAGGTAATCTAATCGACGGTCGGGAGTGGAAATACCTTCCGTTGGTCATTCAACGAGTTATCGCACGCACGGTATTTGGCAAACTGTATCGCGAACCCTGGTGGACGTTCTGCGTCAAACGCCGCGTGGATGCGGTCCTGACGGCGGACATGAACCTCGTGGTATTTGGATCCGGGCGATCGAAGGCTTGGCTCGCTCAACGCACCGGGAGCGTCCGGTCGATAGAAGACAATCGCGAATGGCATAGTCGCGTGCGGCAGAACATCGACGCCGGCCTTAAAAACGTGAGCCTCGATCTCCGCCCCCTCGAAGATTACGCAAACGTGGATGATATCCCCGATGAAGCGGTCGATTTTTGCGTTGTCGATGGCGCGGTGCGGGGCAGATGCGTCACCGCGATCATTCCGAAAATAAAACCCGGTGGATGGGTCTATCTCGACAATTCAGCTAAGGATGCACCTGAGGCCGAAGACGGCGTAAACCTTCGATCCGCAGAGGCAGCGCTACGGCGGATGGTGAAGGAAGACGATATCGAAACGTTCACGGGCTTCACAATCGGCTCCCTAAACACCCATCAGGGCATGCTTTTCAGGTTTGCGCCAAAAAGCTGACGCGGAAGCGGCTTCCTATACAGGCGGCTTGTAGTTCGGGAAGCGGTCCGAGACGTCCATGTTGTATAGCTTCCGGGCATTCTCGCCGAGGATGTTCTTTTTCTGCCGCTCGTCGAGGAACGGTAGATCCCAGATGACGCTCGGGACGTCCATATCCCAGTGCGGATAATCCGAACACCAGCACAGCTGGGTTTCCGCCTTGATCATCTTGAAGGTCATTTCAAGAATATCCATGTCATGCGGCATTTCCATCGGCTGCGACGAATAGAACATGTCCTGCATGTATTCGCTGGGCAGCTTTTTAAGCAACGGCGCTTCAGACGACCGCATGCGGTAATCATTATCGAGGCGCTGCATCAGCCAGGGAATCCAGGCCAGACCGGATTCGATCCACATCACGTCCATCTTGGGGAAACGTTCCGGCAGACCGTTAACGATCCAGTTGCACATGTGGACGGCATTAAACACCGTGAAGCCAAGTGCGTGGGTCACCAGGAAACGGTTGGTATTACCCAGAAGATGATCATTCCAGCTATACGATCCGTGGAATGCCAGCGGCTTGCCCATTTCCTCGATCAGGGAATAGGTCTTCATATACGCATTGTCATAGACCGGCTTGTAGCGCGTCGACACCACCATGAAACCGCATACGCCCTCACGGTCGCCGAAATCCTTGACCATCTTGTAGGTCTCGTCCGGATCGTTGAACGGCAGATACAGCATGGTCTTCAGGCGTTTTTCTTCCTGAAGGATTTTTTCGGTCAGCCAGCGGTTATACGCCCGTGACATCGCGACTTCGTATTCCGGCACCGGGTGCAGGCCGAGCAGCAGCATCGGCGTCGGGAACAGCATCACGTAATCGACGCCCATGGCGTCCATCCATTTGAGCGACAGGTGAATATCGCGATGCTTGTCGTCATCCGGCGTCTGGTCCATCTTCCGCAGCGGATAGCGCGTCACACGGCCTGCGACGTCCTGCGACCCCGGGCTGCCCATCATGAACGGGCTGTTGGCACCGGTGCCTGCCCCTGAATAGACCTGCGCTGTGCGACGCAGGACCGGATCATCGATAAACTCGACGATCTCTTTCATGGATTCGTTTTCGTAGTGATGGCAATCGACGTCGATAATTAGCGTCTTGTCGAACCCCCGCTGGTCGCGCTGACGCGCTGCGTTAATCAGGAGCTTCGATGTATCAAACTCCGCGACCGACATCTTGTTTAGGTGGTCTGTAGGTATTTCCATGCCACTGATTTCCCTTTTGTAAGCCTAGCCGCCTGACCAAGCCTGCCACATTCCGAGTTCAAAAAGTTCAATATTCACCGCCTGCAACATCGCGGTCGACATAATCATGACCGATGTTACCGGCACGCCGCGTCCGTTCACGAACGGATCCCAACGTTCACCCGCCTGATAGCGGACGGTGTACAGCCGGGTAAGGCTCTCGAGGCCTTCCTGGATCATATCCTGATCCGGTGTCTCTCCTTCCTTGAGGTCGAGTATTTTCCGGGCGAGCGCTTTCAGTTTTTCCGTCTCGACATCGACATCGGCAAGCGGATCGCCAGTTTCCTGCGCAATTCGCGCCGTTGCCTTACCATGAAACGGCGAATTGGCAATGTCCTCGTCGGTGATCTCGTCAGAGGGTGACATAAATTCCGTCATCCTTTTCGGCCACTTCATATTTCTTCAGCCGGAACTTGCGGTCGGCGACCATGTCACCGGTCTCGAGATCGAATTCCCAGCCGTGCCACGGGCAGACAATGTGCATTTCATCGTGGTTGAACGTCATGCCCTGATAAGTCTTGTCCTCGGCGATGACTTCTTCGACCTTTGCCATCAACAGGCCTTCACAGGCCGGGCCGCCCTGGTGCGGACAAACGTTCTGATAAGCGAACAGATTGCCATTTACGCGGTAGACCCCGATCTCATAATTGCCGTTCGGCACGATCTTGCGGTCTCCATCCTGCAAATCATCCGATTTCGATACGAAAAGTTCCTTGGCCATGTTCCCTTTGATCCTTCTGACGCAATATCGATTAATTAACGACACCAAGGCCGCCGGACGCGCTGGCCCTCGCCTTTTTGCCTTTGGATGTGGTCGGCGCCATATGGCGGTTCACCCTGTCCTGCAATTTCGTCATCCCCGAATTTGCAGCTGCCGCCAATGCGAATATCAGCACAATCACAGCATACATCGGCGCGATTTGAAACTGCTCGTAATAGATACCGAGGCGGTATCCAAGCCCGCCATCGGCGAATTTGAGTTCAGCGACAAGTACACCGATCACCGTGATCGCCACGCCGAGACGGAACCCCGTTATCACCGGGTTCACCATTGCCGGCATGTAAATCTTCGTGATCATCTGCCATTTATTGAGATTGAACGTACGACCAACACGGATGAGTACCGGATTGATCAGCATCATCCCGAGTGTGGTCGTGAACACGACCGGGAAAAACGCCGACATTGCGCCCTTGGCCATCTTGGATTCAATCCCGACGCCGAACATCAGAAAGATGATCGGTAGAAAGATAATCTTCGGGGTCGAGCCGATCGCGTTCAGATAGGGCAGCATTGCTTCCCGGATGAGTTTGCTCGTGCCGAGCCAAATACCGACCAACACCGCGATCGATGCACCGCTGATAAAACCGACGCTATGGGCCGCAAATGTCATGCCGAAATCACGATAGAAACTCGCCGAGATCAGCTCGTAGAAAACAGCGATAACGATATGCCAGATATGCGGCACGACATCGTTATACAGAATGCCGTAAGATCCGAGCGTCGCAACAACCTCCCACAAGGCGATCAAACCGACACAGGTAAGCAAGCGGATCCGCGACACGCGGCCGTCAAATGATCTCTCCGCCGAGCTTACAGCGGGTACAGTTCCCTTGATCACACCGGCCTGAGCCATTTTTCAACCCTCCCGAATCCCCAGTAGAAGAACGTGCTCACCAGAATAACGGCAACGATCGCCGCATAGGTCTCCGGTATGCTGAAATTATCGTACATCTGCGAAACGATACGTCCAAGCCCGCCGAAATCGATGAGATATTCGATCGCGACGATGTTGACGAGCGTATACATCACGCCGATCCGGATGCCGGTAAAGATGGTTGGCACCGCACTCGGCAGCATGATCTTCCGAAACATATCGCGTTCCGACACGTTGAAGCTGCGTCCGACGTTAAGCAGCGTCTTTGAGACGCCGAGCAGACCCTGGCGGGTCTGGATGGCAATCGGGATCGCGCCCGGAATGCAGCCCATCACGATCAGCGTCATATGGTTACGCCCGAAGATCACAAGAAACAGCGGATACAGCAAAACGATCGGTGTTGAGAAAGCGGCAGCAAGCCAACCCTCATATGCCACACCGTAGGCTTCACGCCGATACAGGAAATATCCGAATGGCAGCCCGATCAGCAGGGCAAGCGCCGTCGCCGCCGCTGTCATGCCCAATGTAACGAAAAAATTGCCGACAAGGTCCATGTCTTCCTGAAGTGAGGGGAAAGACAGGACCGTATCAGTCGGGCGTGGAACGATAATTTCCATCACCCAGCCGAAATTGACGGCCAGTTCGAGAAGCACGGCACACGCCAGCAACCCGAACAGGCCGACAATCACAGGTACTTTATGAAGCCTGGTCATTTAACCCTCTGCTCCAGCAAGCATAGTTTCCCTCTCGTCAATCAGGGCTTGTTGCCCATCGGGTGAACAAGTTCCTTCAGCTGTGCCGCTGTCAGAAGTTTCTTGATCTTCTTGTTGGCGAGCGCGATCTCATTGATCTTGTCCAGACCTGCTATAGGCAGAATGGTCGCGATAGATTGCGGCGTATCTTTCGCTGCATCCTTGACGTCCTCGAAGTTCAGCTTCCAGCGCTTCGCGTATGTCTCCAGACGCTTTGTGTTCGAATACGTCATGTCTACGGATTCTTTAAACGCCGTCATCAACCGCTTGGCGACATCACGGTTTTTATTGAGCCAGTTCACGTTCGCCGCAATCACCCGGATCGTTACACCGTTCAGACCCGAGGCTTCCTTGCCTGTACCGATAATGCGGATCTTGCCTTCACGCAGCAGGTTTTTGTTCAGCGGATACACGGACCATCCACTATCTACCTGGCCGGACATAAGCTGGGTACGCGACCCGGAAGGCCCACCGACAGAAACGAATTTCGGTTTGATGTTCTGTGCCTCGGCAATAAAACGCGCGGCAAGGTCGGTCGTCGACCCCGGGCGTGAATAAGCCATTTGCTTGCCATTCAGATCCTTGAACGATTTGATCGGGCTTTCGGGCTTCACGTACCAGTACAAATCCTGCACACCGCGAATGTTGCTGCCGAGAATACGCACCGGTGCGCCCTTGGCATAAGCTGAGACCACGCCCAGCACGCCATTGCCCCAGACCACATCCTGGCTGCCGGTAATGACTGCCTGCAGGGATGCAGCTCCACCCGATCCATGGATCACGGAAACGTCGAGGTTATGTTTCTTGAAGATACCCTCTTCAAGCCCGGTATAGGGATGCTCGGTTTCGAACACCACCTTGGTGCTGTTCACAAGCCGAACCTTGTCCGCCGCGAATGACGGCGCCGATAGGACAGCAACACCCGCTGCTGCAATCGCAATTGTTTTCAGTGTCTTAGACATAGTTTCCTCCCGTTTTGGGTTTTGAGTTTGTTAAGTCTAGTCCAGAATTTGTTCGCAGGCTAACGGCTCTTACGTGGCCGCGATGGACGCCTCCGCTTCGGCCATGCCACGCGACGCTTCTTCGCGCAGCAGGGTCCACAGTTTACCGACATATGTGCCGAATTCAGCGGTCGCAATAACTTCCGATGTCCGCGGACGCGGCAGTTCGATCGGGATAATTTCCTTGATGATACCCGGGCGGTACGACATGACGACGACCCGGTCCGAAAGCTGAACCGCCTCCGTGATATTATGCGTGATCAACAGCATCGTCTGGTTCAAGGCTGCCCAGATTTCGAGCATCTTGTCGCCCAGCAGCATCCGTGTCTGCTCATCCAGCGCGCCGAACGGCTCATCCATCAGCATGATACGGGGCTCATAGGCCAGTGTCCTGGCAACAGCCGTCCGCTGCTTCATACCGCCGGAGAGTTGCGCCGGGAAATGGTTCTCGAACCCTTCAAGGCCGACCAGCTTGATGAACTTGCGAGCGGTTTCTTCCCGCTCCGCCTTATCGATCCCTTCGATCTCAAGTGGAAAGGCCACATTGTCCAGGGTGGACCGCCACGGAAACGTCGATTCTTCCTGAAACACGACACCAACATCCTTATGGGCGCCGTCTACTTCGTGGCCGTCGATCAGCACTTCACCGTCATGATCGTCTATCAGCCCACCGATAATATTGAACAGGGTCGACTTTCCGCAGCCTGACGGCCCGATGATCGAGACGAACTCCCCTTCTGCAATATTCAGATCAACACCATCCAGCGCTTTTACCGGGCTATCGCCATCGGCATTGTAGGTCTTGGAGACGTTCTTTATTTCCAGAATATCGGCCATTTTTCTGCCCTGCCTCAGCTTGCCGTGCCGGTTGACGCTTCGCCGCTGGCCCGTGTGACCATTGGCGCCGAGTAACCAGGCTCGACCACGACATCAATCAGATAGGGCTCCCCTGCCGCAACTGCCGCAAGCCCCTTCTTCAATGCTTCCACCAGATCGCCGACTTTCTCTATCGGACCATCGGCCTGCACCCCCTGCGAGCGCGCATATCCGGCAAGGTCGAGCGCCGGCTCATCTATGCGCTGGCCGATCCAGCGGTTTTCAACCGGTCGGTTCCGCTGCGTTGCCATCGCTTCCTGATGAACCTCGTCGTTGAAGTTCGAGCGGTTGTTCGAGATGATATAGAGGACCGGAATTTTGTAATGCGCCGCTGTCCACAAGGCCGATCCACCCTGCATGAAATCGCCATCCCCCACGATTGCAACAGCGTTACGATCAGTCTCCATCAATGCGAGCGCCGCACCGATGGCCCCGCCCGCGGTTGAGCCAAGGCCACCACCGCCGTCATTGCCGAGATAATCCAGCGGATGATCGAAATCCCAGGACTCCGATGCCCACCCTAAAGGCACGCGGGTCAGGGTCAGTTTGTGATCCCCACGCGCCTCCTTGAGCGCATAGGCGATATCACGCGGTACGATCTTTGCATCAGGCGCTTTATCTTCCTGCACCGGCGCCTCGACCTTCGGCTTGGCAGAA
>CAJQLI010000321.1 GCA_905479125.1 uncultured Alphaproteobacteria bacterium
GACCCCTGTCAGCTTTCGCGACGCCTCTTACGGGCGGCTTTTAGTGCGAATTCAGGCAAAAAAGCGGGAGGCGGACAATCCGCCTCCCGCTGTTTCAGCAGTTGATTAGCACTTCGCACCTTTCATGCCACCTTCGAGCCACTCGGCAGAGCCGACTCCTTCAGGAGGGTTGACGCATTCCGGCGGGAAGATAACGACGTCTTTGAGGACCATTTCGCCCTTTTTGTCGTCCCACACGGTGACGCCCCAGCGGTCATCGGTGACGATCTGATGGCCTTTCGACAGGCCCATCGTGACGTTGCCAACGAAGGACGGGAACGTGGCACCCTTAAGCGAGGCAATAACCTGTTCCGTTGTCGGGAACTTACCGGCTTTCTTGGCTGCATCGTCATAAGCGAACTTCGCGGCAAGATAACCCTGCGCATACTGGTAGGCCGGCTGTGACGGAGGTTCGCCATACGCCTTGCGGTATTCCTTCTGGAACCACACATTAAGCGGCGTCTGGTCGTCCGCGACATACATGCCGTACGGTCCACGCGTCCCAACCATAATTCCCTGCGGGAAAGTCTTGCCAAGACGATAGGCAACCGTTTCGCCGACCGTCAGTACGAACAGCTTGCGTTTGAACAGACCACGCGCGGATGCCTGGCCAATAAAGGCTTCAAGATCGCCGCCCCAGAAGCTGGAGTGCACGAGGTTTTCCTTCGCCCGCGACAATGCCGAGATTTCCGTGCCGTACTGGCCCGAGAAAAGTTTGGGGAACTGAGGCTTGCTGGAGGCTTTGGCTTCAGGAACCAGAGCTGCCATGGCGAGCTGGAAATCACGCCAGGAATCCTGGCCCCAGGCATAGTTCTGGTTGATGCCGGCAATGCCTTTGACTTTGCCTTTCATCTTGGCGGCAATGTAGCGGGCCGCCGAGACGTTATTCGCAGTCGCGTGGTTGATGGTGCGGAAAACGTATTTGGGATCTTTATTGATTTCCTCGAACACGCGCGTTGTGCCGCAAACCGTCTGGATCGTCAGAACCTTGAGTTCTTCAGAAACTGCGGTCGTCGCAGCACATGTGCCGGAAGAGATAATGCCGATGATCGCATCTACATTGTCTTTCTGAACCTTGTTGCGCAGCTCGGTGACCTGCTTGGTACCGCCGCCGGCTTCATCATAGATCAGCGCTTCAACCTGACGACCGGCAAAACCCTTGGTGTTGTAGGGTGCGGGCAGTTCGCCGTTATTGATACCGCGAACGATCAACTCTGAGCCGTTCTTTGCCGGAATGCCGAATGCAGGTGCTGCAGCGCCGGTGAGAAACGTCGGCGTACCGATTTTAACGGTCTGCGCGAGTGCCGCACCGCCGCCAAGCGCAACAGCGCCTGCGACTACGGCGCCAAGAAAGCGCATTGCGGGTGTAGATGTCGTGAATTTCATTTGGACCCTCCCAAAGTGGTCTTTTGACGTATTTATTTGGCTGTTTCGGCCTCGTAGGACCGTTGCAGTAGAAACTCTATAGAATTCGTCGAAAAGGTCTAGCCCCGTTTATTTCGCAGCTATACTCTTTATTGCTTAGATACCAAAGTATTGACCAATATATCGGCGGTATCCAGCTTATCCATCTCCCGAACCGTAGTCTCAATGGATTTAATTCGCTCGTCCGGGTGGCGACAATAGGTCGCGCAGCCGCGAAATTTTATGGCGACCTCCTCGAAGTCCATCGGCGCCTTCGTGCTGCCGCGCGCATGATCGGCACGGCCCGAGAAAACCTGCCCGTCCTGCAGCATCACATCGATCAGCGTCGTCACATTTGTATAGCCATCGCCAGCGGCGTCATACGCCGCGTAGTCGACCTTCCCCATCATCGCGCGGACATCCGTCCGATTGAGCATATCGGTCGTGAACTCCCCAAGCCCGGCCTGCCGTTCAATAGCAACAATCGCGAGCGTGAACTCCATCGAGAACTTCGCCTGCATTCCGTCGACCGGATTGTGATGAATGAGTGTTTTCAGAACGCGGTCGTTGGTTTTCACAGATATCCGGGCGATCTTTTCGGGCGCAACTTCATGCTCGCTGAGCAATGCCAGCAGACACCCCGCACCGGGATGGGTCAGCGCCCCATTGGGATGGGGTTTTATCCAAACGCCAGGATCATCAAACACCCACGGGCTTCCCAACCGCCCGACAATCTCAGATGAATCGTACCCACCGGCCGCCGCCGCGAAATAGCCGACAGGGCCGTGCAACGCATCCGCCGCCGCGGTCAGGCCCCTTGCTGCCAGGTCGACTGCGGTAATGCCGGCCTGCGCGGCCTGTGCCGGGTGCAGGATTTCAGCCATTGTGCCGAAATTGCGCCGGATGCCCGATGCGTGGCTTGCGGCTATACCGATGGCATTCACGGTCTCAGCCCGGCCAAGTCCCTTCAGAATAGCTGCCGCTATCGTGGCACCGAACACATTCATCGTGCCGGTCGTATGAAACCCGTCACCGTAATGCCGCGCCGCAATCGCATGATTTAGCCGCGACGACACCTCGACCCCGGCGAGGTATGCCCGAAGGATTTCCATACCGGAGGCGCCAATAGCCTGCCCCTCCGCCAGCACCACCGGCAAAACGGCGCCACTAGCATGAATACCGCCGGTACGGTCGGCGCGAACCTGTGGCGTGGTGTCATCGAAATTATCCGCATGGATCGCGGTGGCATTGGCGAAGGCGGCGAATCGCGGCGGGGCGGAAAGCGACGTGCCGATAATCGCGCTGCCCTGTCCGCCGAACCCCTGAGCCGCAATATCTTCCCGCACAATCCGGGCCGCATCGGAAACGGAACCGGCAAGTGCCAGGCCCAGCGAATCGAGAACATGAATTTTCGCGCGCTCGATAACCGTGCCGGGTATATCCGCGGACAGAACCGATGCGGCAAAATCAGCAATAGCCGCCGTCACGTCGCTCCCTGCATCACCGCTCATGCCGGTCTCCCCTTTTGTCTTTTTCGAAACATACTAGTATGCCGCTACTGTAAACAGCCTCAGCCTGATCGGACATATCTTGAACTGCTCTGACGTCATCACCCGCTACCTGGAAGCAGCCGGCATAAAACATATCTTCGGCTATCCCGGCGACCCGAGTGTCGAGCTGCTGGAAACGGCCCGGCGCAACGGTATCGAATTCGTCCTTGCCCGACGAGAGGGAACCGCCGGGCTTATGGCTGCCGCTTACGGACAAATCACCGGAAAGCCGGGCGTCTGCCTGTCGACACTCGGCCCGGGGTCTTCGAACCTCGTCAACGCGGTTGCGTCTGCAATGCTCGACCGGACGCCGATGATCGCCCTGTCAGGCCAAATCGACGGCAAGCGGGAACACACATTCACTCACCAGGTGCTGGACCATAACGCGATGTTCTCGCCGATCACCAAATGGACGGCGCCTATCCGCACGGACACGGTCGCAACCGTCATGCGCCGCGCTATGCGGACAGCGGTCGCCGAACGGCCGGGACCGGTACATATCAGCACAGGTGCCGATGTCGTCGGCGCGGAGGCAACGGACACCGAAATCCGCCTGCCACCGATGATCCGCCAGGGTGGCGGGTTCGAGACATTCACGACAATCGGCGCGCCCTCTGCAACAACCATGATCCGCGCGGCAAGACGCCCGGTGATCCTCGCCGGGATAGGTGCTGTGCGCGCCGGTGCGACGGATGCGCTGACCCGCCTCGCAGAAGAATACGGCTGCCCGGTCGTGGTCGCTCCGATGGCCAAGGGCGTCATCGCGGAAGATCACCCCTATTTCGCAGGCACGCTCGACATGGCCTGCAACCAGTTCGTCTGGGATTTCCTGTCCGGTGCCGATCTGATCATCGCTGCCGGTTTCGATCCCGTGGAACTCATCAAGCCATGGACACCGGGTGCGCCGGTCATCCATGTCGATACCACCCCGAATACCGATCAGATTTACCTGTCCAATGTAGAAATGGTGGGCGACGTTTCCGCGGCCCTGGATCACCTGCGGTCAGGGATCGGCCAGGGCGCGCGCTGGCGCGAAACCGAGATCGCCGATCACCGCGTCCGGCTGAACGAGCTGTACTATGCAGGCAAGACGCCGGGAAAACTCAACCCGACCGACGTGGTCGATGTCGCCCGCGCCGTGATGCCGCGCGACACTGTCGTCACAACCGACGTCGGCTCGCACAAGCTTCTGGTCGGTCAGGGATGGACGACCTATGCGCCGAAGGGCGTGCTGATGTCGAACGGGTTGTCATCGATGGGCTTCTCATTGCCCGCCGCGATGACGGCGAAACTGCTGATGCCCGAACGCGAGATCGTCTGCTTCACCGGCGATGGCGGGCTAGCCATGGTGCAAGGCGAATTGCGCCTCGCCGCCAGCCTGAAGCTCGGCATGAAAATTATCGTGTTCTGCGATAACAGCCTGAACCGCATCGAGCTCAAACAGATGGCCCGGCAATACCCGTCATCGGGTACCACCATCGACCCGACCGACGTGGTCAAACTGTCAGAATCGATGGCGTGCGACGCCGTCGAGGCCGATACAATCCAGGAACTCGAAGCGGCGTTGAGTGCCGCGCAGGCACCGGATCGTCCGCTGGTGATCGCGGCCAACATCGATCCGGCGCAATACGCGGCACAGTTCTAGGGAAATTCAAGACACCCCGATATCATTCGGGATATCAATTCGCCCGACTTATTTGGTATGTGCCCGCATCCGATCGGATGCGCCGTCGGCGAAGCCCCAGTTATCGCCCTGTAATTCAGGCGGGCGTTCCCAGTCCGCCGGCATACCGACCTTGTAACTTTCGTCGACCTGCTCGACCTCCGCCGTGTACTCGATCACGTAGCCGTTCGGATCCACGAAATAGGCGAAGATGTTGTTGCCCGGACCATGACGTCCGACACCCCATTCGGTCGGGAAGCCCGACTGCTTCATGCGTCCCGCGCCGAACATCAAGGCATCATGGCTCGGCATCTCAAACGCACAATGGTTGAAGGTCGGGGTATTGATCGTTGTATAGGCGATTGCATGGTGGTCGCTGCTGCAGCGGATAAAATCCATGAACCCCGTGCGATCGGTAAGTTTGAACCCCAGCAGATCGATGAACTGTTCGCTCTGCGCTTCGCGGTCCGGCGAATTCAGAACCACGTGGCTGAGCTTGATGGGGCGATCCTTCGCAGCAGGCTGCGCTGCATGCGTCGCAAGCCCGGCTGAAATACAGTATTCGCGATCGTTCAGGTCCCGGAAAACAAAACCGTAACCGCCCGCCGCACCGCCGAGGTCGCCAGCCGCATCAACCGACGCACCGAGGCCCTTCGCTTTTTCGTACAATCCATCGACGGCCTGTTTGTCGTCTGCGGCAAGATTCACACGCAGGAGCTTTTTATCGCCGCCTTCGCGCAGCGCCAGCACATGGTGCTCGGACCCCGTACCACGCAGATAGACGGTACCGCCTTCCTCCGCCGCTGTTTCCAGTCCCCAGCAGTCCTCGTAAAATTTCTTTGCCGCCGCCAGGTCCGGGACCCGGAACTCGGCGCTGCGAAGCCCGGTAACTTTGGGGTCTGCCATTGTGATCTTCTCCATATTCCTGCGGGCGACATGTGCCCGGCATATTTCCAATCGTAATATTTTGGGCGACATGGGTGAAGGGCCCATTCGCATTCAAATGCGAGAAAGGTATTTTACTTGATTAATCCGTACACGGAATATTATATCTGTGCCAGAATTCAGCCAGACCTCGCGAGCCCAACGCACATAAGGAATAACCAATGAAAATATGCCGCTTCAATGACGACCGCCTTGGTATCATCGTGGATGGAACCATCCGGGATGTAACGGCAGCGCAGGACGAAATTCGTGCAGCCCATCCTTACGTGTCCTATTCGGATGCCATCATCGCCGCCCTGCCCGAATGGCGCGGCAAGCTGGAAGACATGGCCACCAAGGCCGACCCGATCGCCATCGACGGCGTTCACCTGCATTCGCCGATCGCGCGCCCCGGCAAGCTGATGGCAGCCCCCGTCAACTACAAGGCACATATCGACGAAGCCCAGGCTGATCCGGGAATTCGCCATATCGAACGCACCATGAAAATCCGCGAAGCCGGCATTTTCCTGAAATCAAACACCGCCCTGATCGGCGCATCGGACACGATCCCGATCCGCTTCCCCGACCGCCGCAATGATCACGAATTCGAATTTGTGATCGTCATCGGCAAGGAATGCAGCAACGTTTCCAAGGAAGATGCGCTTGATGTCATTGCCGGCTACACGCTCGGCCTAGACATGACGGTGCGCGGCCCCGAAGACCGCAGCGCGCGTAAATCCTGCGACGGTTATGCGGTGCTGGGTCCATGGTTCGTCACCGCGGACGAAATTGCCGATCCGGATGACGTCGCCTTCCATGGCTCGGTCAACGGTGTCGTCAAGCAGGACGCCAATACGAAAGACCAGGTGTTGAGCGTTCGCGAGTTGATCGAATACGCCTCGCAGTACTACACGCTGTATCCCGGCGACATAATGTACACGGGTTCACCCGAAGGTGTCAGCGAGGTGAAGGCCGGAGACGAGCTGCATTTCGTCTGCGACCAGATCGGCGAGTTTAAAATCGGGATCGCAAAATAACGCTAGAGCTTCGGGTCGGGGCTGCCATGGCCGAGCAGAATATTGCCATACAGCCCCGTCTGAAGGTCCCAGACCAGTCCGATATGCTGTGAAACAGCGTGCACGTCACGCCAGGCCCGCTGCATCGGGTGACTGGTTTCCAGGCCGCGGCCGCCGGTAAGCGGCAGAAGTTCGTCGACGGCATCGCAACAATTCTGCGCGACATGTCCGAGGTTGAGCCGGTAACGGCCACGTTCGACCATCTCGAAAGCCTCGCCCGCCTGCCCTTTTGAGACAATCTCGCCGCGTAGTTGCGCCATGACGGCATCGGCGGCATCAAGCAGCGCCGTCGCCTTGCCGATGCGCTGATGCACCGTTGCGACCCGCGAAAGATCGGCACCGGTCACCGACTGGCGGCTCGTCAGGTCGGCGATGACGGCATCCAGCGCGCCTCGAGCCGCCCCGAGTGCGGGCCCGATGATATTGAACGGGAACACGGCGAATAGCGGCAGCCGGTAAAGATAACTGCCATGGGTATCGGAGCCCGGCGTCGCCTCACCGCGCAGATCGCGTACCCGCATCATCCGGTACGGCGGTATAACCGCGCTTTCGACGACGATATCGTTGCTGCCGCTCGCCGTGAGCCCGGCGCTGTTCCAGGCATCTTCCACTTTGCAATGGGCCAGATCGACCATGGCAAAGACCGGGTCGGGCGGCCCGTTTCCGCCCTCCGCCGGCACCGGCACCATCAGGACGGCCCAGCCGCAGTGATCCACCCCGCTGGAAAACCGCCAGCGGCCGCTGATGTGCAGATCGTCTCCATTGCGTTCCGCCGAAACACCAACAGGCAGAAAAGACGTCGCTACGGCAACATCCGCATCATCGCCCCAGATCTCTCCCTGGGCCTGATCGGGAAACATACCGGCCACCCATCCATGACAGGCAAGGATACCCCCGACCCAGGCACTGGACGCGCAGGACCGCCCCAGTTCGCGGGCGAACGCCGTCTGCGCGCCGTAATCCAGTTCCATGCCGCCATACCGGGCGGGCTGCAATGCACGGTAAAACCCGGCCTCGCGGAAATCGCGGTCGGTCTCTTTCGATACCCGCCGGTCGAGCTCCGCCTGACGCGCACGCTCGACAAGCACCGGTCCCAGGTCACGGGCACGGTCGACAAGCTGTGCCTCAAGCGCGGCTTTATCCACCATCGGCTCAGGCGTCGGTGGTGACGTTTACCGGGAAGTATTTAACCAGCCAGTCCTGGATGATGTTGATCACCCGGGTATTCGATTCCGCCATCATGAAGTGATCCGTATCAGCGGTCAGGTGCAGATCGGTCGGCTGACCCGCACGCTTGAACATCTCCACCGATTGTTCGGTGGGCGTCACGGAATCAACCGAGCTGTGGAGCAGCAGAACCGGGTTCGGCGCGATATTGCCGATCACGTCTTCGGCGGTGAAATCCATCATCCCCTGCGCGGTGTCCGCCGTAAACTGCTGCACCGAACCGGACGGCATATTATTCCGCAGATGTTCGGGAATCGGCACAATCGCATAGCGGTCGACAAAGAGCGGCTCGCCGGTTTCCTCACGGTGTTTTTTGCCTTCCGCCAGCATCTTGGTGAACGCATCCCACATTTCCGGCGTCGGGTGCTGGCCGCGGAACTTGCGCTCGCCGTTACCCCAGCCGCCGGACGAGATCACGGCTCTAACCCGGTCGTCCACGCCACCGGTATAGACCGCCACCGCCGCACCAAAGCTTGATCCGACGAGACCAATCCGGTCGGAATCGACCTCGGGCCGTGACTGCAGGAAGGTCAGCGCCGAGCGTGTGTCCTCTACCTGGTCAAGACACAGCAGATGGCCGAACAGGCCATCACTATCGCCGCAGCCACGCATATCGAAGCGCAGCACCACATAGCCCCAGCGGCAGAACATCGCGGCAGGCCCGGTCACGTTGCCGGCATTCTTTCGGCTGCCGAAACCGTGCAACACGATGATCGCCGGACGGCTTTCTCCCGCCGCCAGATCATCGGGAATATGAACGACGCCCGATATATTCAGATCGCCGGATTTAAATGTAACCGCTTCTTCCATTAGTGCCTCCGTGGGGTTTGTTCCTTATATACGCCGTGCCGATATCACAGGGCAACGCTGGACCGTCTGGGATGCGCTTGATACATCTATGCTTATGGAAATGATCGACCGTACCGTCACAGAATCCGCCCTTACCCGGTTTACCGCAAGCCTTTTCATCGCGGCCGGCGTCCCGGACTCCGATGCCGACCTGATCGCTAGGGTGGTCGTCTGGTCGAACCTCCGCGGGGTGGATTCCCATGGCGTCCTGCGCGTTCCGGGATACCTCGCGCGGCTCAAGAACGGCATCAACAATCCGACACCTGAATTCACAATCCCGACCGATTTGCCCGCGGCCGCTGTGCTGGAGGCCGACCGTGCCTTCGGACAGGTCGCTTTGGGGCGCGCCTCGGCCATCGCCATCGACAAGGCCTCGACCGCGGGCATCGGCCTCTGCCTCGTGCGCCGGTCAACCCATATGGGCGCCATCGGCTATTTCGCGCTTGAAGCCGCAGCCGAAGGGATGGCGGGAATCGTCATCAACGTATCCCGCCCCAACATGGCCTATCCGGGCGCGCGCAGCGCCGGACTTGCAACCAGCCCGATCGCCATAGCCGTGCCGGGTGCCGCCCACGCGCCGCTGATGCTCGACATGGCAACCGCGACCAAGTCGATGGGCAAAATCCAGCTCGCGCGCGATACCGGCGAGCCGCTCGGCGAAGGCTGGGCGGTCGATGCCGACGGCAACCCGACGACCGACCCCCAGAAAGCCGTCATCCCGACGGCGCTGGGCGGGCACAAGGGTGGCGGGCTGTCACTGATGTTCGAATGCCTGACCAGCCTGATGGTCGGCAATCCCCTGATCGCGCCGTTTATCGAAGGTGCGCCCGATGGCCGCCGCCATTCGCAGAACGGCCTGGTGATCGCCATCGATATTTCGAAATTCGGCGATGTCGGCGACTATGCCCGCGAGGTCGACCGGCTCGCCGCCGCAATCAAATCCCTGCCCCGCGCGGACGGGGTCGACGAAATCCTGGTGCCGGGCGAACGCGGCGACAGGGTGCTGGACACAAGACGCGTGAGCGGCATACCCCTGCCGGCGGGGACCTGGAAACGCCTGGAGGAGGCCGCGAAGCCGCTCGGCGTGGAGATGCCGGAAACGATCTAGCGCGCCGAAAACGCCCGCTTGAAAATCAGACGGCACTCCGCGAGGTCCCAGTTCCGCTTATAGACAGTCGGTGCGCCGGGCATGACACGGGCGCAGAGGAATCTCGGTGCCGGTGTATCGGTCAGGAATTTTGCCGCTGCCGGTATTTCATCGGGGGACGAGATCGTCATCACAGACGGTATCCCCGCCCCTTCGGCCATCTTCGCCAGATCGGTACGGCGCGAGGTGTGGCCCGGCTGACCACCGGTTTCGCCGTGCTGGCCGTTATCGACGCAGACGATGGTCAGATTGTCGGGCATCACGGATGCAACCGTCGCCAGCACACCGGCATTCATCAGCAATTCACCGTCGCCGGTCATCACGGCAACCTGCCGATCGGGTGCTGACAGCGCCATGCCAAGCCCCATGGAGACGGCGGCGCCCATGGCACCGCCGAGGGTGATCAGGTTGTCGGCTTCCTGGGTCCACGCGGCCGAATCTTTTGCGGTGCCGGCAAGGCCTGCGAGGAGCAGGTAATTTTCAGGATTCGGGAATAGCTGCGGCAGCAGGGTTTTCCGGTCGATGGTGCTGTCGGGAAAATCCGCCATATCAGAACGCCTTCGCGCCGAGGAATTTCTGGGTCAGGATCAGGGCAACACCCTGCCCGGCCACGTAGGATGCCGAGATGGCGCTATCGACGGCCTGGTCCAGTTCGTCATCGCGCTCGACACGGATGCATTGGACCCCCATGGCTTCCAGTACCGGCACCACCGCCTGGCCCATGGGATATTGCCACGGGTTCTGTTCACCGTATTCACCGCGCATGGTGACGATCATCAGCATGGGGAACCGGCCACCCTGTATGAGCGAGAGCATGTTCGGCACGTTACCGACGCCGGATGACTGCATCAGCAATACGCCACGCCCGCCGACCAGATCGGCCCCGGCACAAAGTGCAACGCCTTCCTGTTCACTGGACAGCAGCACCGTGCGGGTGCGGTTGTCTTCATCCGCCATCTCGACAAGGACAGAATTCCCGAAATCCGGCACGTAGGAAAACAATGTCACGCCCGCACCGGCCAGCTTGTCGAAGATCAGCTTCGACCAGTCCTGCTGAGACAGGGCCGTGCTCATGCGCCAAAGCCGTATAGCGAGACAGGATTATCGACCAGTATCTGTTGGCGTGTCGCATCGTCCCCGGCCCAGTCCATGAACTGGTCGAACAGGTCGGTATCATTCGGCATCGGGTGATCCCACAGGATCGGGTGCGGCCAGTTGGTGCCCCAGATAACCCGGTCCGTCCGTGTTTCGATCATCGCGCGGGCAAACGGGGTCATATCGTCATAAGGCGGGCCCAGATCCGACAGCCGGTACCAGCTCGAAACCTTGCCCCAGACATGATCGGTTTCCCGCATCAGCCGCAGCAGGGCCTGAAAGCCGACATAATCCACGCCCTGCCCGCCGCGCACCCGGCTGAGGTGATCAATCACGATGGGCACCGGCAGGTTGCGGAGCAGGTCTTCGAGTTCCGCTATTTCTTTTGAATCGTTCACATGCAGGACGATATGCCAGCCGAGATCCTTGATGCGGTTCGCCATCGGCATAAGCTGTTCCGACCCGACCCCGCCCTTGAGCATGGTCGACAGCCGGATACCCCGCATACCGCCGGCATCCAGTTTCTCCAGTTCATCATCGGCAATCTCCGGATCGACCACGGCAATGCCGCGCAGACGATCCGGCGCGGTGGCGATTCCGTCGAGCGAGGCGCGGTTATCGGACCCATGGGCGCTGCCATGAACGATGACGCCGCGATCCAGTCCCAGCATGTCGAGCAACGCCAGATAGGTCTCTATCCCGGCATCCGGCGGCGTGTAACCACGGCCTTCGGAATAGGGAAACCTGGATGCCGGTCCGAATACATGCGCCTGGGTGCAGCACGCGCCGGCCGGCGGTTTGATCTTCGGTGGCCGGAGGTTGTAATCCGGTCCGGGACAGGGGCGTGTCATGGCTGGTTTACTCCGCGTCCCAGGCCAGCGAGTTACCCACCCAGTGGGTCAGGGTTTCGACATCTTCCGGCTCATAGACATGGCGGGGTGGCGTCTCGAACGTGGATTCGGGCTTGATCCGGATGACACAACGCTGCTCTTCGACTGCCAGCTTCCGAAGTTTCTCGCGTTCGGGCTCAGGCATCGCCTTTTCCGCCATGAGCTCGCAGATCGCGATCAGCAGATCGTCACCGCCCTCTTCCTCGACCACGGCGTTGCCATAGACCGTGATATAGGTCGGCGGCCAGTTTTCATCGAGTACGCAGAGCGACACACGACCGTCACGCGCCACCGCCTTCGGCTTTGAGCGTCCGAGCATCGACGAGACAAGAATATCCTCGCCATCCATCACGTAATAGACGCAGGACATGGACGGACCATGCGCCTTTCTCGGATACCCGAATACGCAGGTTCTGTGAGTCCGTACGAATTCCCGGCGTTCTGCTCCGTTCATGGTTCCATCCCTTTATTATGTTATCGGATTATTGTTTCTTCCACTCGGTCTCGTCTTCCCAGCCTTCTTCGACATCACGGACAGACGTTTCCGGCGTCACATCGGCTGGCACCTGGCGTTGCAGGGTCCGCCGGCCGTTTTCAGGCCAGTCACCGGCTGCGGCGCGGTCGGCCGCATCGGTCCATGCCTGCGACCAGTCGCCGAGCGAATAGCCGTGCCAGGGTGATTCAGGACGCAATTCCGGCAACCCGAGTTTATCCCAGAGCTCCTTGCCCGCTTCCATGTAGGGTTTGGTCGGCAACGCCAGCGGCGGCATCGGCGATTTCATCGTCGCGTCGATCAGCAGCGTCGAATCCTCCTCGCCGGAGCTTTCGCGTTTTGGCCCGTGACCCTGGCCGCGATGACGCAGCACCTCTACGTCCTCGTCAGGATTCAGGCGGTATCCCATTGCCCACAGGATCGCATCGGCGTTATCGGCGTCGATGTCCTCGTTCACGGCAATCGTGATCTTGCCGCAATCGCCCTTGAAGCTCGCAGCGCCGTAAAGCGCCCGCCAGACTTCAGTCCGCGGGGTTTCAGGATCGACCGTAATGATGGTG